>CAIWPS010000399.1 GCA_903914615.1 uncultured beta proteobacterium
GTCCTGAACTCGTGGCCTTCGCCCTGAGCTTCGGCCCGCAAGGGGTGCAGCAGAAGCATCTGGAAGAGGCCTGCTATGTGCGCCTGGTGCGCACGGCGGCGAACTGAGTCCCCGATCCAGGCAAGACACGAAAGGTGATTTCGATGAAGCGCGACAGAAGAGTTTTCATGATCCATGCGGCCGTCGGTCTGACGGCCCTGGCGGCCGAGTCCGCGAGCCACGCCGCCTACGAGCGCCTGGCGGCCGACGACCCCTACGCCAAGTCGATGGGCTTTCGCCTCAACACCGAGGAAGTGGACCAGGCCAAGTACCCGCGCCACACCGCGGAGCAGCATTGCGCCGCCTGCCAGCTCTGGAAGGGCAAGGACGGTGATGCCTTTGCAGACTGCTCGTTCTTCGAGCGCTCGACGCCCCGCAACGGCTGGTGCAAGAACTTCAAGGTCAAGAAGGCGGCAGCCGCGTGAGCCGCCCCGAAGGCACACCGTGATCCGCATCGTCGTCACCCTGGCGCTGCTCATCGGCACGGCGCTGGGCACCTACCTGCACTTTGCCGGCCGTACCGTCGCGGTGCAGAGCGGCTACCGCGGCACCGGCTCGGTCCAGATGTACAAGTCGGCCACGCTGCGGGCGGGCGAGGAGTCCAACGCCATCCCCGAGGCCGACCCCATCGACGACCCCGACCCTTCGCTGCCGCCGGTAAGCAAGAAGTTCAAGAACGTGCAGGTGCTGAACGACCTCACGGTGCTCGAGTTCTCGCGCCTGATGGGCGCCTTCGCGACCTGGGTCGCGCCCGAGGACGGCTGCGACTACTGCCACAACCCCGACAACCTGGCCTCGGACGAGAAGTACACCAAGCGCGTGGCGCGACGCATGATCCAGATGGTGCGCCACATCAACAACGACTGGAAGGCGCACGTGGCCGACACCGGCGTCACCTGCTGGACCTGCCACCGCGGCCGCGCCGTGCCCACGGGCGACTGGTACTCTCGCATCGACGAGCAGGAGGACGCGCGCATCCTGGGCAACAAGCACCACGCCTACACGCCCGGCATGACCGTCAATGGCAATTCGGCGCTGCCCTACGACCCGCTGTCGAGCTACCTCGTGAACGACGTCGACATCCGCGTCCAGGGCACGCAGGCCCTGGCCGAGCAGTTCCCCAACCCGAACTCGATCGCCAAGACCAAGACCACCTACTCGCTGATGATCTACATGGCCAAGTCGCTGGGCGTGAACTGCAACTACTGCCACAGCACGCGTACGTTCGCCAACTGGACGCAGAGCACGCCGCAGCGCGTCACGGCGTGGCACGGCATCCGCATGGTGCGCGAACTCAACACCGACTTCCTGATACCGGTGGCCGAGCAGCTGCCCGCCTACCGCATGGGCCCGCTCGGCGACGGCCCCAAGCTGGCCTGCGCGAGCTGCCACAAGGGCAGCTTCAAGCCGCTGGCCGGGGTGAGCATGAAGAAGGACTACGAGGAACTGTGGCGCCCGGGCGAGCCGAAGCGCGACACCGGCTACGTCTCGCCGCCCAACGTCGAGGTCCACAACGCCGTGGTGCCCGCCGAGACGCTGATGAAGCAGACCTTCTGATCCAGTGCAGCCGCAGGCTCAGACGTCCTCGGGCACCATGTCGATGGCGCCGCAAGGGCATTCCGACACGCACACGCCGCAGCCCTTGCAGTAGTCCAGGTTGAATTCGAAGCCGCGCCCGGGTCCGAGCTTGACGACGGCGTTGTCAGGGCAGACGCCGTAGCAGTTGTCGCACTCGAAGCAGTTGCCGCAGCTCAGGCAGCGCCGCGCCTCGAAGAGCGCGTTGTCGGCCGACAGCCCGCCCTGTACCTCGTCGAAGCTGCTGGTGCGGCGGGCGATGTCCAGCAGCGGGCGCACCGTCTTCGGTGCGTCGCTGTAGTACCAGGGGTTCAGGCGTTCCAGCGTGGCCGGCGCATGCTTGGGCGCGGCCGGCAGCGTGACGCCGCGCAGCCAGGCGTCGATGTGCTTCGCCGCCTTCTTGCCGTGGCCGACGGCGACGGTGACGTTGCGCTCGGCCGGCACCATGTCGCCGCCGGCGAAGAGGCCGGGGTGGCCGGTCATCAGCGTCGCCGGGTCGACCTGCACGACGCCGTCCTTCAGCGTCAGGCCCGGCACCTGGTCCAGCAGCGAGAGGTCCACGTCCTGGCCCAGCGCCAGCACCAGCGAATCGGCCTCCAGGGTCTCGAACTCGCCCGTGGGCTGCGGGTTGCCCTTCTCGTCGAGCTTCATCTTCTCGATCGTCAGCGCGCCCTCACCGGCCTGCTTGATGGTGGACAGCCACTTCACCATCACGCCTTCCTGCAGCGCCTCCTCGACCTCGAAGTCGTGCGCCGGCATCTTTTCGCGCGTACGGCGGTAGACGATGATGGCCTCGGTGGCGCCCAGCCGCTTGGCGGTGCGGGCGACGTCGATGGCGGTGTTGCCGCCGCCGTAGACGACGACGCGGCGGCCCAGCATGGGCTGCTCCTCGTGCTCCATCGAGCGCAGCACGGCCACGGCGTCGAGGATGCGCGAGCTGTCCTTGGCCGGAATGAAGGCGCGCTTGGCGATGTGCGCGCCGACGGCCAGGAAGGCGGCGTCGTAGCCGCCCTCGCGCATCGTCTGCGCGATGTCGGCGACCTTGGTGTTCAGCTGCAGCGTCACGCCCATGTCGACGATGCGCTGCATCTCGGCGTCGAGCACGTCGCGCGGCAGCCGGTACTTCGGGATGCCGAAGCGCATCATGCCGCCGACCGCAGGGCCGGCTTCGAGCACCGTCACGGCATGGCCGGCACGGCGCAGGTGGTAGGCCGCTGACATGCCCGAGGGCCCCGCGCCCACGACCAGCACGCGCTTGCCTGTCTCGTGCGCCGGCGGCGTGAATCCCCAGCCCTGCTTCAGCGCCTCGTCGCCCAGGAAGCGCTCGACCGAGTTGATGCCCACCGCCTCGTCGATCTGGCCGCGGTTGCAGGCGCCTTCGCAGGAGTGGTAGCAGACGCGGCCCATGATGGCCGGAAAGGGGTTGTCGCGCGTCAGGTGGCGCCAGGCGGCCTCGTAGGCGCCGCTCTCGGCGTGGAAGAGCCAGCCCTGGATGTCCTCGCCCGCGGGGCAGGTGGCATTGCAGGGCGGCAGGCGGCTGACGTAGACCGGGCGTTCGGTACGCCAGGTGCCGGTCTTGTTGGCCAGCGACGAGCCGGGGTCGAGGGTGATGGCAAAGGGCTTGTCCATGGTCATGCAGCCTCTTCTTCGGCGAGCAGGTGGAAGCGGCGGATGTTGCGATCGGCGTCGGCCTGGATGTGCGCCAGCATCTCCGGGTGGCCCTTGGCGCCGAAGAGGTGGGCGAAGCGGCGCTGCGGCTTCAGGTATTCCTCCACCGGGACGCGGCGTCGGATGTGGGTGACGTTCGTGATTTCGCCGCGTTCGGCCTCGAAGACCGGGAAGATGCCCGTCTCGCGCGCCAGCCGGGCGAGCTTGATGGTGTCGTGGCTGGCCGCGCCCCAGCCCAGCGGGCAGGGCACGAGGATGTGCAGGTAGCGCGCGCCGTGCAGGCTCATCGCCTTCTCGACCTTGGCTTCCAGGTCGTGCAGGTCGGCCACGGTGGCGGTGGCGACGTAGGGGATCTCGTGCGCCATCGCGATCAGCGGCAGGTTCTTGCCCTTGCCGAACTCGGCGCCGGGTTCCTTGCCCACCGCCATCGTCGTCGCCGTGCGTGCCGCCGCCGGCGTGGCGCTGCTGCGCTGCACGCCGGTGTTCATGTAGGCCTCGTTGTCGTAGCAGATGTAGAGCACGTCGTCATTGCGCTCGAACATGCCGCTCAGGCAGCCGAAGCCGATGTCGGTGGTGCCGCCGTCGCCGCCCTGCGCCACCACGCGCGTGGTGCTCTGCTTTTGCCCGGCCTTCAGCGCCTTGACCTTCAGCGCCGCGGCGATGCCGGTGCCGACCGCCGCGGCGTTGCCGAACAGCGAGTGGATCCACGGCAGCTGCCAGGACGTTTCGGGGTAGGGCGTGGAGAACACCTCCAGGCAGCCCGTGGCGTTGGCGGCGATGAGCTGGTTGCCGGTGGCGCGCATCGCGGCGTCGATGGCGTAGCGCGCGCCCAGCGCCTCGCCGCAGCCCTGGCACGCGCGGTGGCCGCTGTTGAGCGAATTGCTGCGCTCCGCGCTGGCCTGCAGGCTGCGCTGCTCGGGCGCGAGCAGGCGGTTGCCGACGGTGAAGGTGCCGGTCTGGTAGAACTTGACGGGGGCGTTCATGTTCAGCTCACCTTCGAAGCCACGGTGCCGACGTCGCGCAGCAGGTTCTCGGCGATGGGGCCGCTGCGCCGGGTCTGCGCCTCGCGCTGCAGCTGGCGGTCGACGATGCGCCAGTCCAGGTCCATGAAGGTCAGCGGCTGCAGCTCGTCGGCGATGGCCTGCCGCAGCGTGCGGTGAAGGCTGGCCTTGGTGATGGCGCGGCCGCCCAGGCCGGCGACGATGGTGTAGCCGTGCTGGCCCAGCCGGTGCAAAGCCAGCCGCACGTCGGTGGAGACGACGCCGCCCAGGCCGACCGAGAAGCTTTTCTCCAGCACCACCACGCGCTGCGCGGCCTGCAGCGCGGCGCGCACCGCGGCCAGCGGGAAGGGGCGGAAGGACTGGATGCCGAGCACGCCGATGCGGATGCCCTCGGCGCGCATCTCGTCCACGGTGTCCTTCAGCGTGCCCAGGACAGAGCCCAGGGCGACGACGATGGTCTCGGCGTCCTCGGTCTGGTAGCCGCGCACCAGGCCGCCGCTGCGGCGGCCGAAGCGCTCGGCGAACTCGTCGGCGATGCGCGGAATGACGTCCAGCGCCGTCAGCTGCTTGGCGTGCGCCAGGTAGCGCACCTCCATGAAGGCCTCGGGCCCGACCATGGCGCCGATGGACACCGGCTCGGCCGGGTCCAGCACCTGGCGCGGCTCGTAGGGCGGCAGGAAGGCGTCGACATCGGCCTGCGAGGGGATGTCGACGCGCTCGACCGCATGGGTGAGGATGAAGCCGTCCATGCACACCATCACCGGCATGCTCAGTTCCTCGGCCAGCTTGAAGGCCTGGATGTGCAGGTCCACCGCCTCCTGGTTGCTTTCGGCGAAGAGCTGGATCCAGCCGCAGTCGCGCTGGCTCATGCTGTCGCTGTGGTCGTTCCAGATGTTGATCGGCGCCCCGATGGCGCGGTTGGCCACCGTCATCACGATCGGCAGGCCCAGGCCGCTGGCGTTGTAGACCGCCTCGGCCATGAACAGCAGGCCCTGGCTGGCGGTGGCGGTGTAGGTGCGGGCGCCGGCGGCGCTGCTGCCGATGGCGACACTCATGGCCGCGAATTCGCTCTCGACGTTGATGAACTCGCAGGGCGAGAGCGTGCCGTCCTTCACCAGTTCGCCCAGGCCTTCGACGATGTGCGTCTGCGGGCTGATGGGGTAGGCACAGATGACGTCGGGGCGGGCCAGCGCCACGGCTTCGGCCACGGCATGCGAACCCTCGATCTGCTTAAGCATGGGCCAGCTCCTCGCGCTCGCGCTGCACGACCTCGAAGGCCTCGGTGGCCGCGGCCACGTTGCCCTCGGCCACCTTGCCGACGAAGCGGTCGCGGATGGCATGGGCCACGGCGGCCAGCGACACCAGCCCCGACAGCGCCGCGAAGCCGCCCAGCAGCACCGCGTTGGGCAGCGGCCGGCCCAGGTGCTTGAGCGCGATCTCGGTCGCCGGCACGGTGATCAGGCGTTCGCGCCGGTAGCGCCGCGCGATCTCGCCCAGGCCCAGCGCGTCGAAGCTGCGCTTGCTGCTGATGAGCACGTAGCCGTCGTCGTGCAGGCCCTGGAAGACGTCGACCTGGTGCAGCAGCGTCGGGTCCTGCACGATCAGAACGTCGGGCGCCAGGATGGGTTCGCGCAGGCGGATCTCGTGCTCGTCGATGCGGCAGAAGGCCACCACCGGCGCGCCGGTGCGCTCGGACCCGAAACTCGGGAAGGCCTGGGCATGGCGGCCCTGCTCGAAGGCGGCGACCGACAGCAGCTCGGCCGCGGTGACCACGCCCTGACCGCCACGGCCGTGGATACGAATCTGCAGCATCGCCTGCCCCTTTGTGACTGCGGGAAGGCTGCATGCTCCGGGCAGGGCCGCGTGGCGGGCTTGAGCCACATCAAGCCGCAACTCATGGTTTGCCCGCCCCGGCGCAGCGCGGCTTGACCTGCCTCAAGGGGCCGCCGCCGCAGTCGACGAGCATCGCAGGCGTCGGCGCGAAGAAGTCCAACCAGCCGGCGCTGGAGGCACTGCCATGAACCCCACTCTGACCGCCGTCGGCGCCAGGGCCCGCCCCGCCAAGAGCCGCTGGCCGGCGCGGCTGGACTGGCTGCAGAGCGTCAGCGGCCTGGTGCTGGCCCTGTTCATGTGGGGCCACATGTTCTTCGTCTCGTCCATCCTGCTCGGCAAGGACGCGATGTGGACGGTGGCCCGCTTCTTCGAGGGCTACTTCGTCTTCGGCCACTCGCTGCACTGGGTGGTCTCGGTGGTGGTGGCCGGCGTCCTGTGCCTGGTCGTCGGCCACGCGCTGCTGGCGGTGCGCAAGTTCCCCATCAACTTCCGCCAGGCCCGCGCCTTCCGCCAGCACATGGGCCAGATGCACCACGAGGACACCACGCTGTGGTGGTGGCAGGTGGTGACCGGCTACGCGCTCTTCTTCATGGCCTCGGTGCACCTGTACACGATGATGTCGCGGCCCGACCGCATCGGCCCCTTCGAGAGCGCCGACCGCGTCTGGAGCGACCATTTCTGGCCGCTGTACCTGGTGCTGCTGTTCGTGGTCGAGCTGCACGGCGGCATCGGCCTGTACCGGCTGGCGGTGAAGTGGGGCTGGTTTGCCGGGCCCGACCCGAACAGGACGCGCAAGCGGCTGAAGGCGCTGAAATGGGTGCTCACGGCCTTCTTCCTGGTGCTGGGCCTGGCCACGCTGGCGGCCTACTGCAAGATCGGCGTCGAGCATGCGGCCAGTGCCGGCCAGCGCTACGTGCCGGCCTTCGTGCAGGCGCCGAAGTGAGGGCAGGGCGATGAAGATCATCTACACCGACGTCCTCGTCATCGGCGGCGGCCTGGCCGGCCTGCGCGTGGCCATCGGCGCCAAGCGCCGCGGCCACGAGGCGCTGATCCTGTCGCTGGTGCCGCCCAAGCGTTCCCATTCCGCGGCTGCGCAGGGCGGCATGCAGGCCTCGCTGGGCAACGTCTTCAAGGGCCAGGGCGACAATGAGGACGTGCACTTCGAGGACACCGTGCGCGGCAGCGACTGGGGCGCCGACCAGCGCGTCGTGCGCATGTTCGTCAACACGGCGCCGAAGGCCGTGCGCGAGCTGGCGGCCTGGGGCCTGCCCTGGAGCCGGGTCAAGCGCGGCGACCGCGAGGTCATCATCAACGGCCAGAAGGTGACGCTGACCGAGAGCGAGGAAGCCCACGGCCTGGTGGCCCAGCGCGACTTCGGCGGCACCAAGAAATGGCGCACCTGCTACGTCAGCGACGGCACCGGCCACGCCATGCTGTTCACCGTCAGCGACCGCGCGGTGGCCGAATCCATCCCCGTGCACGAGCGCATGGAGGCCATCGCGCTCATCCACGAGGGCGGGCGCTGCCTGGGCGCGGTCGTGCGCAACCTCGTCAGCGGCGAGCTCAGCGCCTACGTCGCCAAGGCCACGGTGATCGCCACCGGCGGTGCCGGGCGGCTGTTCAAGATCACCACCAACGCCGTCATCTGCGAAGGCATCGGCATGGCCATCGCGCTGGAGACCGGGCAGGCGGTGCTGGGCAACATGGAGGCGGTGCAGTTCCACCCCACCGGCATCTTTCCGGCCAGCATCCTCGTCACCGAGGGCTGCCGCGGCGACGGCGGGCTGCTCAAGGACGTCGACGGCCACCGCTTCATGCCCGACTACGAGCCCGAGAAGAAGGAACTGGCCTCGCGCGACGTCGTCTCGCGGCGCATGGAGACCCACATCCGCAAGGGCAAGGGCGTGCCCTCGCGCTTCGGCGAGCACCTGTGGCTGGACATCACGCTGCTGGGCCGCGCCCACATCGAGAAGAACCTGCGCGAGGTGAAGGAGATCTGCGAATCCTTCCTCGGCATCGACCCGGCGGTGGACATGATCGCGGTGCGCCCGGCGCAGCACTACACGATGGGCGGCGTGCGCACCGACCACACCGGCCAGAGCCCGACGCTGAAGGGCCTGTTCGCGGCCGGCGAGGCGGCCTGCTGGGACATGCACGGCTTCAACCGCCTGGGCGGCAACTCGGTGGCCGAGACCGTGGTGGCGGGGATGATCGTCGGCGAGACGGTGGCCGACTACTGCGACGCCAGCGCCAACGACCCGCGCGTGCCCACCGGCCTGGTGCGCGAGTTCGTGCAGGCCGAGCAGGCCAGGCTGGACCGCCTGATGGACGGCAGCGGCAGCGAGGACGCCTCGGTGCTGAAGCTGGCCATGCAGCAGATCATGACCAGCAAGGTCGGCATCTTCCGCACCGGCGAGGAACTGGCGCAGGCGGTGGCCGAGCTGCAGGCCCTGCTGGACCGCAGCCGCCGCATCGGCCTGCGCAACCGTGCGCCGGGGGCCAATCCCGAACTCGTCACCGCCTACCGCGTGCAGAAGATGCTGAAGCTGGCGCTGTGCATGGCGCATGGCGCGGCGCTGCGCACCGAAAGCCGCGGCGCCCATTTCCGCGAGGACTTCCCGCGGCGCGACGACGCGAACTGGCTCAAGCGCACGCTGGCCACCTGGCGCGGCGACGACCTGCTGCCCACGCTGTCCTACGAGGCGCTGGACGTGAAGGCGATGGAGCTGCCGCCGGGCTGGCGCGGCTATGGCGCCAAGGACTACATCGACCACCCCGACACGCCCGCGCGCGCCGCCGAGGTCGCAGCCCTGCGCGAACGGTTGAACGGCGCGCCGCGCGCAGAGGTGCAGCGCGCGCTGATGCCCTACGAGCAGCTGCTGCCGCCGCCGCTGCGCGGCGCCAACGAACGCATCGGGGAGCCCCTGCCATGAAGACCATCCCGATCGTTCCCGCAAGCACCGCCCTGGCCGCCGCCGCGCCGGCCGCCGGCGTCGCGCCGCGCCGCCTGCATGCGAAGGTGTTGCGCTACAACCCGGCGCAGCCCGAGGTGGCGCCGCACTGGCAGACCTACGAGCTGGAAGACGGCCCGGGCATGACGCTGTTCATCGCGCTCAGCGAGATCCGCGACCGGCTGGACGCCTCGCTGCAGTTCGACTTCGTCTGCCGCGCCGGCATCTGCGGCAGCTGCGCCATGCTCGTCAACGGCCGCCCGGCGCTGGCCTGCCGCACGCTCACCAAGGACCTCGGCGAGACCTTCACGCTGGCGCCGCTGCCGGTGTTCGAACTCATCGGCGACCTCTCGGTGAACACCGGCAAGTGGATGCGCTTCATGAGCGAGCGGCTGCAGGCCTGGGTGCACGAACTCGACACCGCACCCGACCTGCGCAAGCTCGAGGCGCGCATGGAACCCGAGCTGGCCGACCAGATCTACGAGCTCGACCGCTGCATCGAATGCGGCTGCTGCGTCGCCGCCTGCGGCACCGCGCGCATGCGCGAGGACTTCGTCGGCGCCGTCGGCCTGAACAAGATCGCGCGCTTCCGCCTGGACCCGCGCGACACCCGCAGCGATGCCGACTTCTACGACCTCGTCGGCGACGACGACGGCGTCTTCGGCTGCATGTCGCTGCTGGGCTGCCACGACGTCTGCCCCAAGCAGCTGCCGCTGGCGACGCAGATCGCCTTCGTGCGGCGCAAGATGGTCGCGATGGGCTGGGCCTGAAGTTCGAGGAAGGGCAGGGCATGGACGAAGCATTGATCCGCAGCGAGTTCGCCGACGACATCGGCACGATCACCCTCGACCACCCGCAGAAGCGGAATGCACTGTCCGAGGTGCTGGTGCGCCAGCTCGTCGCCGCGCTGGCGGCGCTGCAGGCGCAGCGCGCACGCGTCGTCATCCTGCGCGCGTCTGCGGGCGCCAAGGTCTGGTCGGCAGGCCACGACGTCACCGAGCTGCCCACCGGCGGCCGCGACCCGCTGGGCTGGGACGATCCGCTGCGCCTGCTCATCCGGGAGATCGAGAACTTCCCCGCGCCGGTGATCGCGATGATCGAGGGCGGCGTCTGGGGCGGCGCCTGCGAGACGGTCTTCGCCTGCGACCTCATCGTCGCCGCGCCCGGCGCCACCTTCGCCGCCACGCCGGCCAAGCTGGGCGTGCCGTACAACGTCAGCGGCATGCTCACCTTCCTGAACGCCGCCGACCTGCGCATCGTCAAGGAGATGGTGTTCACGGCCCAGCCGCTCGGTGCCGAGCGCGCCGAGCGCCTGGGCATGATCAACGCGCTGGTGCCGGCGGCCGAGCTGGAAGCCCACACGCGGCAACTCGCACGCACCATCGCCGCCAACGCGCCGCTGTCGATCGCCGTGATGAAGGAGCAGCTGCGCATCCTGGCCGGCGCGCACCCGATGTCGCCGCAGGGCTTCGAACGCGTGCAGGGGCTGCGCCGGCTGGTCTACGACAGCGAGGACTACCAGGAGGGCGTGAGCGCCTTCCTGGGCAAGCGCCGGCCGCAGTTCAAGGGGCGCTGAAGCACCGTCGCCCGCGGCGCCGACGCCGCTAGGATCGCGGCATGAGTGCCGAAACCGATCTCGTTCGCATCGCGCGCATCGGCGACAGCGTCTTTGCCGTCGTCATCACCCTGCTGGCCTACCGCGTGCACATCCCCGACGCCCAGGTGCTGGCCGCCGGCGAGCTGCGTCCGCTGGTGCCCTTCGTTCGCGACCTGTCGGCGCTGCTGATGAGCTTCTTCGTCGCGTCGATGTTCTGGATCTCGCACTGGCGGGTGTTCAGGCGCATGCAGCACTCGGACCTGAAGTACGTGGCGCTGAACATCGCCTACCTGGGCACGCTGATCCTGCTGCCGATCTCGACCAGCCTGGTCAGCGCGGCCGACGGCACGCGCATCGGCTCGGTGGCCTACAGCGTCAACCTGTTCTGCATCGCCACGGCAGGCTTCTTCATGCGCCGGCACGCGCGCCGCCTGGACCCGCAGGTCTTCAGCCGCGGCCTGGTGCTGATGACGCCCGTGCTGCTGATGCTGATGTTCGGCGGCGCCGCCATCGTCAGCCTGTGGTGGCCGGCGCTGGCGCCCTGGATCTGGGGCCTGACGCTGGTCACGCCGTGGATCGACAACCGCTGGGGCGTGGGCCGCAACAGCTGATCCTGGCGCCTGTTCCGCCCTGGGTTTGCGCTCGGTCAAGGCCATTCCCGGGGCGCCGGTTAATGTTCCTCCCGCAGTCCTTGGAGCGGGGAGAGGTTCATGTTCAGCCAGCGAGTCAGGCGCGTGATGGAGCAGGAGAAACTGCTCACCGCCGCACCCGACGTCACCGTGGCCGCCGCGGCCCAGATGATGGTGGGCAGCCGCGCCGGCGCGGTGGTGGTGGTGGACGGCGGCGTGGTGGTGGGCATCTTCACCGAGCGTGACGCCGTGTCGCGCGTCATCGCACCCGGCTGCGACCCCCAGACGACTTCGCTGGCCACCGTGATGACGGCGGCACCGCTGACCATCGGCCCCGACAAGACCTTCGGCCACGCGCTGCGCCTGATGCACGAGCATGGCGTGCGCCACATGCCGGTGGTCGAGGACGGGCGGCCGCTGGGCATCGTCACGTCGCGCAACGCGATGGACCCGGAACTCGAGGAGTTCGTCGTCGAGGCGCTGCGCCGCGAGGGCAGCCGCTAGGCCGCTGGGGCACGGGCTGCGCGCATGGCCGCTGCGGCATGCCGCAGCAGCGTGCGCGTGGTCAAGTTGGCGCCGACCTGCGTTGCGTCAAGCCCCGGGCCCTGCGAGGGCCCGGCGCCCGGGCTAGGATGCAGTGGTCAACCCTGGGACGCCCATGGCCGAGCACCTGTCGCCCCTGCCGGCGGCCACCACCAAGGACGGCACGACAGCTGCCCCGCACCCGGATGCCCGCTGGAGGGTGCGCCTGCTCGGCGCCGTCGAGGCCGAGCGCGGCGGCGAGACGCTGACGCGCTGGCCCACCCGCGCCACCGCGGCGCTGCTGGCCCTGCTGGCGCTGCGGCCCGACCGCGACCACCCTCGCGAAGAACTGGTCGAGCTGCTGTGGCCCGGCGTGGCGCTGGAAGTCGGCCGCAACCGCCTGCGCCAGGCCTTGTCGGCGCTGCGCAGCCTGCTCGAGCCGCGCGACCTGCCCGGTCCGCCGGTGTTGCAGGCCGACCGCGCCAGCATCCGCGTCATGCCGGGCGCGCTGGACTGCGACGTGCGCCGCTTCGAAGCCTGCCTGCTGCGCGGCGACCACGAAGGGGCGCGGCGCTGCTACCGCGGCGAGTTCATGCCCGGCTGGTACGAGGACTGGGCGGTGGAGGAAAGGCACCGCCTGGCGGCGCGCCACGACAGCCTGGGCGACCCCGGCCTGGCGCCCGCGGTCGCCGAGCCCGTGGCACCGCTGCCCAGCGGCCTGCCCAGCTACTGGACGCGGGCCTTCGGCGTCGAGCTCACGGCGTCGCGGCTGTATGCGCTGGTCGGGCAGCAGCGCCTGGTCACCGTGCACGGCCCGGGCGGCAGCGGCAAGACGCGGCTGGCGGTGGCGGTGGCCCAGGCCCTGCGCGACGGCCGCGACTGGTCGCTTGCCGACGCACAGTCGACGGCGCCCTTCGAGCGCATCGTCTTCGTTCCGCTGGTGGACTGCCTTACCGCAGGCCAGGCGCTCGACGCCCTCTGCGGGGCCCTGCATGCCGAGGCCGTCGGCGAGCCGCTGGCGCGCATCGTCGCGGCGTTGGCAGGACGGCGCACGCTGCTCGTGCTGGACAACGTCGAGCAGGTGGCCGCGGGCGCCGGCAGCGAAATCGCGCGCCTGCTGGCGGCGTCGCCGGCGCTGCATGTGCTGGTGACGTCGCGACGGCTGCTGGAGGTCGACGGCGAGCAGGCCTTCGAGCTCGAAGGGCTGGCGCTGCCGCCCGCCGAGGCCACCTTGGCCGAGGCTGCCGGCAACCCGGCGGTGGCGCTGTTCGTCGACCGCGCGCGCGCCGCGCGCGCCGACTTCAGGCTCGAGGCCCGCCATGCCGCGGCCGTCGTCGCCCTGGTGCGGCTGCTCGGTGGCATGCCGCTGGCCATCGAGCTGGCGGCCTCGCGCGTGCGCAGCCAGACCCCGGGCGAGTTGCTGCAGCGCATGCGGCTGGACGACGGCTCGCCGATGCTGGACCTGCTGGCGCGCGGCGGCCCGCACGCCAGCGAGCATGCCCGGCACGCGTCGATGCGCCATGTCGTGGCGTGGAGCTGGCAGCAGCTGGCACCGGCGCAGGCGCAGATGCTGCAGGCCATGTCGGTCTTCGCGGCCGCGGCGCGGCCGGCGGCGGCCGCGGCGGTGCTGGGCGTGGACCTGGCGCGCGCGCTGGCGCTGCTGGACGAGCTCAACGACGCCTCGCTGGTGCGCAGCGCCGAGGGCGCCGACGGCCACATGCGCTTCGTGCTGCTGCAGCCGGTGCGCGAGTTCGCGGCCGAGCGCATGGGGACGGCCGACGCCTGCGCCGCGCGCCGGCGCCTGCGCGCCTGGCTCA
>CAIWPS010000400.1 GCA_903914615.1 uncultured beta proteobacterium
CACCGACGCGCTCCTTGGCCGAGAACTCGATCTGCGTCGCCTGGCTGCCGAAGTAGTTCCACCCCAGCACGGCGATCGGCACCATGAAGGTCAGCGCAATGATCAAGGCCTTGGCGCGAAAGCCGATGCTGCGGAACAGCCGCACGCCGGGAGCCCACAGGCCGTGGTAGCGGAAGAACTCGCTGAGGCCGCCGCCGCTGCGCACCGCAGCAGCGGGTGACGACGGCAGGGGCGCCTGCGGCAGGGCGCTGGAGATCGCGGACATCGGGGGCTCCGTGGGGAAAGGGCTGCGGCAGCGGGTGACGCTGAAGGATTGTCGGCAGCGCAGCACCCTGGCTTTAGAGCAAAAGCCGGGTCAAGCCGGCCCTTTACCGCCCCTTCGCGCGCCGGCGGCGGCCCTGCCCGGCCGTCTCAGGGGCCGGGGCGCGCCGCCGCGATGGCCGGCTGCGCCAGCGCCACGTCGCCGCACTGGGCGCGGTGGCGCAGCGCGTGGTCCATCACCACCAGGGCCAGCATGGCCTCGGCGATGGGCGTGGCGCGGATGCCCACGCAGGGGTCGTGGCGGCCATGCGTCTCGACCACCGTGGGTGATCCGGCGCGGTCGATGGACCCGCGCGGCAGGCGGATCGAGCTCGTCGGCTTGATCGCGATGCTCACCACCAGGTCCTGCCCGGTGCTGATGCCGCCCAGCACGCCGCCGGCGTGGTTGGTGGCGAAGCCCTGCGGCGTGAGTTCGTCGCCATGCGTGCTGCCGCGTTCGACGACGGTGGCGAAGCCGCTGCCGATCTCCACGCCCTTGACGGCGTTGATGCCCATCATCGCGTAGGCGATGTCGGCGTCGAGCTTGTCGAACAGCGGCTCGCCCAGGCCCACCGGCATGCCGCTGGCGCGCACCTCGATGCGCGCGCCGCAGCTGTCGCCGGCCTTGCGCAGCGCGTCCATGTGCGCTTCGAGCGCGGGCACGATGGCCGCGTTGGGCGCGAAGAACGGGTTGTTCGCGATATGCTCGGCGCTGTCGAAGGGGATGGCGATCTCGCCCAGGGCGCTCATCCAGCCGATGAAGCGGGTGCCGTGCTTTTCCAGCAGCCACTTCTTGGCCACCGCGCCGGCCGCCACCATCGGCGCCGTCAGCCGCGCACTGCTGCGGCCGCCGCCGCGCGGGTCGCGGTGGCCGTACTTGCGCCAGTAGGTGTAGTCGGCGTGGCCGGGGCGGAAGGTGTCGAGCAGGTTGCCGTAGTCCTTGCTGCGCTGGTCGGTGTTGCGGATGAAGAGGCAGATCGGCGTGCCGGTCGTCAGGCCTTCGTACACGCCGGAGACGATCTCCACCGCGTCGGGCTCGTTGCGCTGGGTGACGTGGCGGCTGGTGCCGGGGCGGCGGCGGTCGAGGTCGTGCTGGATGTCGGCTTCGGACAGCGCCAGCCCGGGCGGGCAGCCGTCGATGACGCAGCCGATGGCCGGGCCGTGGCTCTCGCCGAAGTTGGTGACGCGGAAGAGTTCGCCGAAGGTGCTGCCGGGCATGGGACCACGGGGTCGAGTTGCAGCACGATTCTAGGTCGCCCCTCTGGGCGCCCGGCGTGATGCCCGGGCGCCGAGAGCTAGGCGCGCAGTCGTGGTCGGCCAGCTGCTTCAGGGTGCCGGCAGCAGCGGCAGCATGGTGCGGCCGAGCGTCAGCGCGTCGTTGATCACCGCCGCACCATCGGCAGCCAGCAGGGTACGGCTGGCGATCATCCGCTTCACCGCCGTCGCCACCGCGAGGCTGTAGTTGCCGTAGCTGCCGTAGCGCTCCGCGGCCGAAAGCCGCGGGTCGCCGCTGGCCTGGCGCGCCGCCTGGGTGCTTGCGAAGGGTATGAACTGGCCCGCGCTCTCGCAGCCATCGCTGGCCTGCGGGCCCGACCGCAGTGCCCAGCCGGTGTAGGTGGCCAGAGGTACCGAGACACGCGGCAGGCGGATGCCCGCGACGTCGTTGCCGTCGACATCGGTACGCGGGATGTAGCTCGGGTAGATCGGACCGTTCAGTGCGTTGTCCTCATAGGGCGGCGTGATGACGGGCGGGTTGATCGTCGGTATTCCGGTGGCCGTGAAGTTGGGCCCGTAGTTCAGCAGATAGCGCGTCGTCTTCAGCCCGGTGTACGTGACGCCCGGGATGCTGGGAAAGCCCATCCCGGCCCGCGGCAAGGGCGAGCTCAGGGTGCCGTCGGCCAGCTTCGGGTACTGGCTGGGCGGCGGCGGCGTGCCGCTGGTCACCCACTGGTCCATGGCGGTGAAGAGCGCGCGCTGCACAGGCGACGAATCCAGGGGATTCTGCAGTTGCTGGCAAACGCCCGTCGTGGTGGCGTTGCCGGTGCCGTGCTGCATGCTCGACATGAAATAGATGCGCGAGTAGGGCGAGTCGGCCAGATCGACCGTACCCGTGGGGTCGGTCGTCATCAGCGAAGCCGCCTTCACCCAGTACTCGTTGGCCGAGAAGATCTCCATCGCCACCGGGCAGGTGTTGGTGGCGGTGCAGCGTGCCAGGCGGCTGTCGGTCTTGCCAGTGATGGGGTCAAAGGTGCTGACGTTGGCAAACGGGAAGCGACCTTCGTTGTAGAGATGGTCCTGCCGGTTGCGCTCCGTGCGGCCGGTCTGCGACCAGCGGTAGTTCATGCTGATGCCATCGCCCGCGGCGATCCACTGCATCAGGCCGTCGAACACCTTCTGGCCCGTCTCGGCCTGGTTGAAGCCGTAGTAGCGGAAGTCGTTGAGCATGCGCCCGGGCTGCGACGAGATCTCGGTGTAGATGCGCGTGATGTCGCCGGCAAGCGGGTTGGGTGTCCCCGCGTCGTCCGCGGCCGAATTCCGCAGGAAGGCGTTCCAGTCGCGGACCGCCGCCAGGCCGACGCCGTTGACCGTGGGGTTCTTCGCGGTGTAGGAGAACTCGTAGACGTCGTTGGCGACGAAACCGGTGCCGGCAGGCAGCAGGCTGATGGCGGTGCCGGTGGCGTTGTACGTCCAGGACGTGGCAGGCACGACCACGGGCACATCGTCCAGGTGAACCCGATGTGTCAGGACCGCCGTGGATTGATCCAGCGTCGCGGCGGGATAGTTCAGGGCGTAGGCAGCACCCGGGCTCACGATGTATTCGAAGGCCGGCCCGGTGATTGGCGAGCCGTCGGGGTTCTGTGCCACCGGCAGCGTGATCGTGGCGTTGAAGTTGGCGGTGCTCGCGCCGGCAGCGAAGTCCCAGCCGCTGAACGAAATGGAGTAGCCCTGCGGCAGCAGGAAGCTGTTGGCCAGCACCGCAGTACTGGTGATCGACCCCGGGTCGTTGGTCTGGGCGCTGGTGAGCGATCCTCCACCGAGGCCCGTGAAGCGATTGAGCGCACCCCAGGTCTTGCCGCCGCGGTTGGGCGGCTCATACAGCATCTTGTGGTTGCCCTTGCTGAGGTCGATGGGCTTGAGGATGTAGAAGTCGAACGCATAGGCGACCTTGCCGTTGGCGTTCAGCGGCGCCAGTTGGATATCCACGATTACCGCGTTCTTCGGGTCGGCAGGGTCGAGCTCGCCGTAGGCCTTGCCGTAGATCTTCTCGTACTGGCCGACGCCGGGCCAGGAGTAGCCCCCAAATGTCGGCGTTTCGCGGCCTGCGATCGTGATGCCGGTGACGCGGGCCACGGCCGCCGGTGCATACAGCGCCGAGGCCAGAACGGCCAGGGTGCAAGTCATGCCGATGCGGGTGGCCAGATCGCGGGCCGGCCTCGCGTGCATGCGACGAAGGGTGTGCGTTTCGAGGTGTCTCATAGGTCTCCTGCTTGTTATGGTTCGGCGCGGTCGACTGTGTCTGCCGCATCACGCCGTGGTGGCAGCCGTGAGGGGCGGGCCGGGCCTGGAACGCTCGCCGGCCGTGCGCGGTCACGGCCTGATGCGCTTGCGTCCTGCCCAAAGGCCGGCCAGTCCGATGGCCGCCAAGGCCAGGGTCGTCGGCTCCGGAACGGCCGTGACCGACACGGCATCGAGGTAGATGAAGCCGATGTCGTCGCGGACGTTGAAGCTCAACGTGGTGGCAGCGCCGCTGGCCGTGGCATAGAAGCCTTGCGTGCCAAAGGCGCCGCCGGTATCCGGGTTGCTGACGGTGTACAGCGTCGTGCCACCCCACTGCAGCGACAGGTCGCTTGGAACATCGCCCAAGCCTTCGACCGCAAAGCTGATGAAGTACTGGGTACCTGCGGTCGTGGTCAGGACCTGCTGCAGTGCGTCATCCCCACCCAAGGCGCCGAAGAACGCGGCGCATGAGCCCTGGGCCACGGCGCCCGAACCGGGACAGGCAACGCCATTGAAGGGGTCGGTCGTCGCCGTACCGGACCAGCCGCTGAAGTCTCCGGTCTCGAAGCTCCCGTTGGAGACGATGTTGGGCGACGCCAGCGCGGGCAGCGACAGCAGCGCTCCCCCCGCGAACAAGCAACTCAACAGACGTGGCAACAGCCGATGCGTATGCATGCATATCCTTTCCAGGTTAGGGAGAACACCAATCCATCTTCGCGTGCCACATGAGCCATCGACTCAAGGGTAGTTTGGCAATGCATCGCATGCATCAAGTGCGCCCATGCGTACAAAGATCGTCAATCCGCCATAGCTGATGTAAAGTTTTGCACTCCAGCGGGCCGCGCAATCCGGTGCCAAGGATTGCATTCGCGTGTAAAGCGGCTCGACACGTCGCTCAGTGCCGGAATCGGCGTTTACCCGCACAAGCGCTTGGCGCAAGGCGCGAGCGAAAGCGCCTTGCGCGGCGGCAGCCTCGTCTCGCAAGGGGGGCCCACAAAGAGCGAGATTCAGGCAGCCGCCGCAAGATCGCCGACATCACCCGCGTCATCGACGGCATTGCCTTCCAGACCGACATCCTGGCGCTCAATGCCGCCGTCGAAGCGGCCCGCGCCGGCGAACAGGGCCGCTGTTTCGCGGTCGTCGGCAGAGAAGTGCGCACGCTGGCGCGGCGCCCTGCCGATGCGGCACGGCAGATCAAGTCACTGATCGGTGACTCGACAGCAAAGGTCGAGGCGGGCGGCGCGCTCGTGCACAGCGCGGGACAGGAAATGGACGTGGTGGTGACCAGGGTGCGCCTTGTCGGCGACCTGGTCGGCGAGATCAGTGCAGCCGCGAGCGCCCAGAGTCACGGTGTGGCGCAAGTCGGCCGGGCCGTGGTGGTGCTCGACCAGACGACATAGCAGAATGCCGCACGGGTGGTGGAGCCGGGGTGCAGGTCAGCGGGGCGTCGTCCATCACCGAGCGCACATGGCGGTCGCGGACACTGCCGCCGCTGGCGACGACGGCGCTGACGACCTCGCGGAAGGCGTCGAGCAAGTGGCCGTAGTCTCTGCTGCGCTGGTCGGTGTTGCGGTTGAGCAGGCAGACCGGCGTGCCGGTGGTGAGGCCTTCGTGGGCGCCGGAGACGATCTTCAGCGCGTCGGGTTCGTTGCGCTGGTTGACGTGGCGGCTGGTGCCGGGGCGGCGGCCCCCCATAGGCCCTGCTGGATGTCGGCCTCGGACAGCGCCGGCCCGGGCGGGCAGCCGTCGATGACGCAGCCGAAGGCCGGGCCGTGGCTCTCGCCGAAGTGGGTGATGCGGAAGCGTTCGCCGAAGGTGCTGCCGGCCATTGCTCGGAGGCTGGAACTGGCAATCCGATCGTGGGGACATGGCATTTCAGCCGCGTGGCACGCCGTGGGCGGCTAGCGGCCCCGGGTTCCGCGGGGGTCGACAGACGTCCACCGAGGGCACAGCTGGGGCCCGCATGGGCACAGCCAGCGCGGGATCACATCTCGTCGAGACACCTTTTCGCGGCATTCCTGACCCGCACATCCGGGTGCTTGGCGAACAGGTCCTTGACGATCTCCATGCGCGCGACATCGAGGGCTTTCCGCGCTGAAACGGCGACGTCGGGCGTGACGCCGACACCTTCCCAATTCGTTTTCGTGATCGGGCTGATGGGGCGGGCATCCGGCACGTTCATCATGAAATGTGCGTTCAGGCGGTGTCGGTTTCCGGCATTCGCGCCGCCGCCGGTGGTCTCGCCAACCAGTCTGGCGCGCCCGGTGTTCTTCATGGTGTAGGCAAAATCTTCGGCAGCAGAGAAGGTGTCTTCACTGGTGAGGAGGTAGACCTTTCGCGCGGACCCGTATTTCCTGCCAGCGACCTTCTCGGTCGTCCACCTTTCTTCGATGCTGTTCGTCGCCAACTCGTAGATGTCGTTCAGATGCGTGCGTTGGTCGAACAAATAGCTCGAGACCAGCGCCACACCCTCCGGCGTGCCGCCCCGGTTTTCACGCAGGTCGATGATCAAGGCCCAGGTGTCGCCGAGCAGGTTCATCGCGGCGGCGATGCGCCCGGCATCCATTTCCGGCGGCACGAATTTCCTGAGATTGAGATAGCCGACATTGCATTTCAGGCGATCCACGTTCTCGAAGCCGTAGTTGAGCCGAACGAAATCGAATTTCTCCTGCTCCGTCCCCGTGAACGTCGCGCCCTGGCTCGATGGGTCGTCGGCGATCGCCTCCTCGAAATAGCGAATCTCCAGATGCTTGTCGTGGCTGGCCCGTTGCAGGCTGGCCGTCAACTTCCTGGCCAGCTGCTCGGCACTCTTGATGTCCGAAAAATCGCTGCGGGCGATCTCGGCGCGCAACTGCCCGACGACTTCAACGGCCCGGTCCGGAAAGACATAGCGTTGGCTCAGTTTGCCGAGGGCCGCCTCGATCACCTGGTCGCGCGTGGCCTTGTCCAGCACCATGTCCTGCTGCGGCGGGTCGCCCGGACCCAGCGCCGCCAGCGCGTAAGACGTGGGGATCAGGCCGCCCAGGATCGCGCCGCCCAGGCCCAGGAACAGGATTGCCAGGACAGCGACCCAGACCCATCGGCTCTTCCTGCTCATGATCGGCTCTTCCTCGGGGCCTGGGTCGCAAGCGGCTTGCGTGCGAGCTGATGGCGGGCCAGCGCGATGCGCTCACTGAAGGGCCGGGCTTCGAGGTTGGCGATGGCATGCGCCACGGCCTGTGAAAGCGGCATCGGCAACTCGGCTTCAAAGCGGGCGGCGGCGGCCGCGGTCGCCTGCCAGCAGTCCTGCAGCCGCGGCAGCAGGCTTCGGCCCGCGTCGGTCAGTCGAATCAGGCGCTGACGGCCGTCCGTGGTTCCGGGCCGTGACGCAACCAGCCCTTCCCTGGTCATCAAGGCAATCGTCTGCGTGACGGCGGGCTGGCTGATGCTGGCGGCTTCGGCAATCTCGCCGATGGTGGCCGGCTCGTGCGCCATCAAGGCACGCACCACTGGCGTGTAGCGCGGTCGGTACGCCAGCCCCGCATCCCGGTAGGACTGCTCCACCGCGCCATCCAGCAGTTCCAGCAGGTGGCGCAGTTGCGTGCCGAGCGTGGGCTTCATGTCGCGATCATATAAGCACTTATGTAAATCGGCAAGCGGGCCTGAGGAGTACGGCCGGTGTGTTCCGGATCGCGGCCTGACGCGGCCGCGGGTCAGGGTGCCGCGGCGCTGGCGCCCTCGGCCGGCCAGTCGCGGATGTAGGCCTTGAGCATGCGGTTCTCGAAGTCCTGCGCATCGACCACGGTCTTGGCGACGTCGTAGAAGGAGACCACGCCCATCAGCGTGCGCTGGTCCAGCACCGGCATGTAGCGGGCATGGCGCTGCAGCATCATGCGGCGCACCTCGTCGATCTCGGTGGCCGGGGTGCAGGTCAGCGGTGCGTCGTCCATCACCGAGCGCACATGGCGGTCGCCCAGGCTGCCGCCGTTGGCGACGATGGCGCTGATGACCTCGCGGAAGGTCAGCATGCCCACGAGGTCGCCATGCTCCATCACCACCAGCGAGCCGATGTCGAGTTCGGCCATGGTCTTCACGGCCTCGGCCAGGGTCTGGTCGGGCGAGACGGTGAACAGCGTGCTGCCCTTGACGCGCAGGATGTCGGTGACTTTCATGGTCGGCTTTCGGGACGGGCCTGACGGGCCGGGTCGCGGCCAATATAGCCCACAATGCCCGCGCTTCCACCGCCGCCGCAAGGAGCGCCATGCCCGGCCCTTCAGACCCCGGTTTCGACACCCTGGCGCTGCATGCCGGCGCCGCCCCCGACCCGACCACCGGCGCGCGTGCCGTGCCCATCGTGCTGTCGACGAGCTTCGTGTTCGAGAGCAGCGAACACGCCGCCAGCCTGTTCAACCTGGAACGGCCGGGGCATGTCTACAGCCGCATCAGCAACCCCACCAACGCGGTGCTGGAAGAACGCATCGCGGCGCTGGAAGGCGGCACCGGCGCCATAGCCACCGCCAGCGGCCAGGCCG
The DNA here is from genome assembly GCA_903914615.1 of uncultured beta proteobacterium. Taxonomy (GTDB): domain Bacteria; phylum Pseudomonadota; class Gammaproteobacteria; order Burkholderiales; family Burkholderiaceae_C; genus Rubrivivax. Next base: position 8,310 of record CAIWPS010000400.1, read on the forward strand.
CGCTGCACCTGGCCATCGCCACGCTGGCCGGCGCCGGCTCGCACATCGTGGCCAGCAGCGCGCTCTACGGCGGCAGCCACAACCTGCTGCACTACACGCTCGCGCGCTTCGGCATCGACACCACCTTCGTGCGCCCGGGCGACATCGACGGCTGGCGCGCCGCGGTGCGGCCCGAGACGAAGCTGCTGTTCGGCGAGACGCTGGGCAACCCGGGGCTGGACGTGCTGGACATCCCGACCGTGGCCGCCATCGCCCACGACACCGGCGTGCCGCTGCTGGTGGACAGCACCTTCACGACGCCCTGGCTGATGAAGCCCTTCGACCATGGCGCCGACCTCGTCTTCCATTCGGCCACCAAGTTCCTCTGCGGCCACGGCACGGTGGTGGGCGGGCTGCTGGTCGACGGCGGCAGCTTCGACTGGGGCCGGGCACCCCGCTTCCCCGAGCTGAACCAGCCCTACGCCGGCTTCCACGGCATGGTCTTCTGCGAGGAAAGCAGCGAAGGCGCCTTCCTGCTGCGCGCCCGGCGCGAAGGCCTGCGCGACTTCGGCGCCTGCATGAGCCCGCACACCGCCTGGCTCATCCTGCAGGGCATCGAGACGCTGCCGCTGCGCATGGCGCGGCATGTCGAGAACACGCGCAAGGTGGTGGCCTTCCTCGCCGCGCACCCGCTGGTGGCCGCCGTCGGCTACCCCGAGCTCGAAGGCCACCCCAGCCACGCGCTGGCCAAGCGCCTGCTGCCGCGCGGCTGCGGCGCGGTGTTCAGCTTCGACCTCAGGGGCTCGCGCCAGCAGGGCCGCGCCTTCATCGAGGCGCTGAAGCTGTTCTCGCACCTGGCCAACGTGGGCGACTGCCGGTCGCTCGTCATCCACCCGGCGTCGACGACGCATTTCCGCATGGACGAGGCCGCGCTGGCGGCCGCCGGCATCACGCCGGGGACGATACGGCTGAGCATCGGGCTGGAGGACGCCGACGACCTCATCGAGGACCTGAAGCGGGCCTTCAAGGTGGCGGAGAAGGCGGCATGAAGCTCACCGTCGACGGCCGCGAGGCCTACGCCTACACCGGCGGCAAGCCCTTCGACCCCGCCCTGCCCTGCCTGGTCTTCGTCCACGGCGCGCTCAACGACCACAGCGTGTGGAACCTGCTGGCGCGCTGGTTCGCGCACCATGGCCACGGCGTGCTGGCGGTGGACCTGCCCGGCCATGGCCGCAGCGCCGGGCCGGCGCTGAAGAGCGTGGAAGCGATGGCCGGCTGGCTGCTGGCGCTGCTGGACGCCGCCGGCGTGCCGCGCGCCGCGCTGGCCGGGCACAGCATGGGCTCGCTGGTGGCGCTGCAGGCGGCGGCACAGGCGCCCGGGCGCGCGAGCCGGCTGGTGATGTTGGGCACGGCCTACCCGATGAAGGTCTCGCCGGCGCTGCTGGACGCCTCGCGCGACGAGCCGCTGCGCGCCATCGACATGGTGGTGGCGTACTCGCATTCCACGCTCGCGGCCAAGCCCTCGTTTCCCGGCCCCGGCGTGTGGCTGCGCGGCGGTGCGCGCGCGCTGATGCGCCATGTGCTGCATGCGCAAGGCGACCCGCTGCTGTTCCACACCGACTTCAGCGCCTGCAGTGCCTATGCCGGCGCCGAGGCCGCGGCACAGCGGATGGGCTGCCCCGTGCACCTCATCCTGGGCAGCGCCGACCAGATGACGCAGCCGCGGGCTGCGGCCGCGCTGGCCGGCCTGCTCAAGGCCAAGGTGCACATGGTTCCCGCCGGGCATGCCCTGATGGCCGAGGCGCCCGACCCGGTGTTGAATGCGATGCGACAGGCACTGCAATGAGGCTCAAGCGATGAACACCACCACCTTCGACCCCAAGACCATCACCAGCTTCGCCGCCTTCTACCCCTACTACCTGGGCGAGCACCAGAACCGTACCTGTCGGCGGCTGCACTTCCTGGGCTCGACGCTGTCGCTGGTCTGCCTGGCGATGCTGTTCGCCAGCGGCCGGCCGCAGTACCTGCTCTACGGCCTGCTGTGCGGCTACGGCTGCGCCTGGGTGGGGCACTTCGTGTTCGAGAAGAACAAGCCGGCCAGCTTCAAGCGGCCGCTGTACAGCTTCATGGGCGACTGGGTGATGTACCGCGACCTCTGGACCGGCCGCATCAAGCTCTGATCAGCCGCCCAGCGCATCGGCCAGCAGCACCTGCTGCAGGCCCGTGCGACGGCTGAAGGCGGCGCTGCCGGGGCCGGCCGCCAGCAGCGTGCGTTCGACGAGCGGGCCCAGCGGCGTGGTGGCCGGGTCGCACAGCAGCACATGGCGCGCGTCGCTGCCTTCGTCCAGCCGCGACACCCAGTCCATGTCCACCAGCAGCCCGACCACTGGCTCCAGCTGCAGCGGGTCGGTGCGCAGCCGCGCGCCCAGCTCCGACAGCGTCAGCCCGCGCTCAACGCCCTCGCGTGCCGCGGCGAGCTCGCGCAGCAGCGCCAGCGCCAGCTCGAAGCGCCAGCCCGGCACTTCCGCCCGGCGCGCCACGCGCATCTGCAGGCTGGGCGCGTAGGCCGCGATCACGGCGCCCAGCAGCATGATGACCCAGCCGAGGTAGATCCACAGCAGGAAGATCGGCACGGTGGCGAAGGCGCCGTAGACCGCCGAGTAGGTCGGCACCGTATCGACGTACCAGGCCAGCCCCTTCTTCGCGAGTTCGAAGGCGATGGCCACGAAGAGCCCGCCGGCCCAGGCATGGCGCCAGCGCACGTGAGTGTTGGGCACGTAGTGGAAGAGCCCGGCGGTGGCGGCCGCGAAAAGCACGAACTGCACCGTCTCGAGCAGCAGCGCCACCGCGCCCGGCAAGGCTGACACCAGCCCGCGCGAGGCCGACAGCACGTAGGACGTGAGCGACAGGCTCACCCCCAGCGCCAGCGGCCCCAGCGTCAAGCCGGCCCAGTAGACGAGGATGCGCTGCGTGATCGGCCGCGGCTTGCGCACGCGCCAGATGGCGTTGAGCGTGCGGTCGATGGTCAGCACCAGCGCCAGCGCCGTCACGCCCAGCAGCAGCAGGCCCACGGCGCCCATGCCGCGCGCCTTGCCGGTGAACATCGTCAGTGCGCGCAGCACCGGCTTGGCGATGTTGTCGGGCACCAGGTTCTGCAGGAAGTACTTCTCGAGCGCGCCTTCGAAGCCGGAGAAGATCGGAAAGGCGGTGAAGACGGCCAGCATGACCGTCACCAGCGGCACCAGCGCGATCAGCGTCGTGAAGGTCAGGCTGCCGGCGGTCAGGCCCAGGCGGTCTTCGCGGAAGCGGCGGCGCAGCGTGCGCGCGGTCTCGAACCAGGGCCAGCCGCGCAGGGTCTTCAGAAGCAAGGGAAGCTCGGCCCGCACGATGTCGCCGAGGCTGCCCTCCCGGCGGGTCGGCGTGTCCATGCTGGCTATGATGCCGCATGACCCCTCCCGCCGAACCCGACGCCGTCGTCCGCCTGTGCCGCGCCGTCGCGCTGGCCGGCCTCATCGCCCTCATCGTGCTGGGTCTGGCCTGGGAGCTGTGGCTGGCGCCCACCGGCCGCGGCACGCTGGCGCTGAAGGTGCTGCCGCTGGTGTTCTGCGTCGGCGGGCTGTGGCGCCACCGCATGTACACCTACCGCTGGCTGGCGCTGCTGCTGTGGCTGTACTTCATGGAAGGCGTCGTGCGTGCCACCAGCGACCGTGGCCTGGGCGCGGCGCTGGCGGTGGCCGAGATCGCGCTGAGCCTGGTCGTCTTCGCCGCCGCGGGCGTCTACATCCGCCGGCGGCTGCGCCACGCACCCGCCCAGCCCGCGCAGGCCGGCGCATGACGCTGCTGGCCCGGCTGCGCGACATCGTCGGCCCGGCCCAGGTGCTGAGCAATGGCGACCTCTCGGCCTGGGAACTCGACTGGCGCCGCCGCTGGCGCGGCAAGGCGCTGGCGGTGGTGCGGCCGGGCAGCACCGAGGAGGTGGCGGCGGTGGTGCGCGTCTGCGCCGCCTGCGGCACCGCCATCGTGCCGCAGGGCGGCAACACCGGGCTGGTGGGCGGCGGCGTGCCCGACGCCAGTGGCACCCAGGTGCTGCTGAGCCTGCAGCGCATGCACCGCGTGCGCGAGATCGACACCGCCAACCTCACGCTCACCGCCGACGCCGGCTGCGTGCTGCAGGCCGTGCAGGAGGCGGCGCGGGCGCAGGGCCTGCTGTTCCCGCTGAGCCTGGCTGCCGAGGGCAGCTGCACGCTGGGTGGCAACCTGGCCACCAACGCCGGCGGCACGCAGGTGCTGCGCTGGGGCAATGCGCGCGACCTGTGCCTGGGGCTGGAAGTGGTGACGGCGCAGGGCGAGGTCTGGTCGGGCCTGTCGGGCCTGCGCAAGGACAACACCGGCTACGACCTGCGCGACCTCTTCGTCGGCAGCGAAGGCACGCTGGGCATCATCACCGCGGCGACGATGAAGCTGGCGCCGCTGCCCGCGGCGACCACCACCGCGCTGGCGGCCTGCGCGACGCTGGCCGACTGCGTGGCGCTGCTGGGCCTGGCACGGCAGCGCCTGGGCGCCGGGCTCACCGGCTTCGAAGCCATGGGTCGCTTCGCGCTGGACCTGGTGGTGCGCCACTTCCCTGCCCTGCCCAACCCGCTGCCCGCGGCACCCTGGACCGTGCTGCTGGAACAGAGCGACACCGAGGGCGAGGCCCAGGCCCGCGAGCGCTTCGAAGCGCTGCTGGGCGCGGCGCTGGAGGCCGGCATCGTCAGCGATGCCGTCGTCGCCGAAAGCCTGGCGCAGTCGCAGGCGCTGTGGCATGTGCGCGAGAGCATCCCGCTGGCGCAGGCCGAGGAAGGCGTGAACATCAAGCACGACATCTCGGTGCCGGTGTCGCGCATCCCCGCCTTCGTCGACGAAACCGACGCCGCACTGCAGCGCCACCTGCCGGGCATCCGCCTCGTCAACTTCGGCCACCTGGGCGACGGCAACCTGCACTACAACGTGCAGGCACCGGCGGGCGTCGACGGGCGGCGCTTCCTCGACGAGCAGGAGCATGCGGTCAATCGCATCGTCTTCGACGCCGTGGCCGCCTGCGGCGGTTCGTTCTCTGCCGAGCATGGCATCGGCGCGCTCAAGCGCGACGAGCTGGCGGCGCGCAAGTCGCCGGTGGCGCTGAAGCTGATGCGCGGCATCAAGGCCGCGCTCGACCCGCAGGGGCTGCTGAACCCGGGGCGCATGCTGTAGCGGCCGGTCGCGGCCGCGTGCACAGCAGCCGCCGGTGGCTACTGCAACGGGCCGTCGAGCCCGCGCGGCAGCGGGAAAGCCATGGTCTCGATGCCCTCGTCCTGCAGCGCCTCGCGCTCGGCCGGCGTGGCGTGGCCGCGGATGCCGCGGTGCGGCACCTCGCCGTAGTGGATGCGGCGCGCTTCTTCGGCGAAGCGCGGGCCGACGTCTTCGGTGCGCGCCACCAACTGCCGTGCGGCGGCCAGCCAGGCGGCCTGCAGGTCGGCGGGCTGCGGCGGCGCCGGCTTGGGCTCGGGCTGCGGCACGACCTCGCGCGCGCCGGACAGGTTCAGCCGCGGCGCCGAGGGCAGGCGCGACACCACGCGGTCGGCGCACAGCGGGCATTCGACCAGGCCGCGCCCGTTCTGGTCCATGTAGTCGTCGTCGGAAGCGAACCAGCCCTCGAAGCCATGGCCGTTGGCGCAGCGCAGGTTGAGCACCTTCATCGTGGGCTCATGGTAGCGCGGCGGCAGCTGCGGCGTCAGCGGCGCTGCGCCAGGCAAGTTCGCGCTGCCCCGCCTGCCAGCGCTGCAGCCAGGCCAGGCCGATCTGCGTCTTCACGTCGGGGAGCTGGTCGCGCACCGAGAGCGCATCCAGTTCGTCAGGCGACATCAGCACCGTCTCGACGAACTCCCCGGCGTCCAGCCGCGGCGGGCCGGCGACCAGGCCGCGCGCGAACCAGATCCAGATGCTCTCGCTGGAATAGGCTGCGGCGTTGTGGATCTCGCCGCCGTAGGCCCACTCGCGCGCCGTGTAGCCGGTTTCCTCGGCCAGTTCACGCATGGCGCAGGCGAGCGTGGCCTCGCCGGCATCGCGCTTGCCTGCCGGCCATTCCAGCAGCACCTTGGCCAGCGGGTAGCGGTACTGGCGCACGAGCACGCAGCGGCCGTCGTCGAGCAGCGGCACCACGGCCACCGCGCCGCCGTGGCGGATGTACTCGCGCGTGGCGGGGCTGCCGTCGGGCAGCCGCACGTCGTCGCGCCGCACTTCGAGGAAGCCGCCCGAGAGCAGCGTCGTGCCGCCCAGCCGCGTTTCGATCAGGTGCGCGTCGTCGCTCACGGCGCCGGCGCGCTCAGGTTGTCAGCGCCTTGACGATGGCGTCGCGGCACATCGCCATCAGCCCGCCCGAGAAGGGGCCGAAGAGCAGGACGGCGGCGCCATTGATCGCCAGCAGCGCGCTGACGCCGGGCAGGTGCGAGACCGGCGCGGTCTGCGTCGGCTCGTCGAACCACATCACCTTCACCACGCGAAGGTAGTAGAAGGCGCCGACCAGCGAGAACAGCACCGCCACCACGGCCATCACGATGTTGAAAGTCAGGCCGGTCGTCACCAGCGCCTGGATGACAGCCAGCTTGGCGAAGAAGCCCGCCATCGGCGGGATGCCAGCGAGCGAGAACATGAACACCGTCATCACGCCCGCGACCCAGGGGCTGCGGCGCGACAGGCCGGCGAGGTCGTCGATCTGCTCGCTCTCGAAGCCCTTGCGCGAGAGGAACATGATGAGCCCGAAGGTGCCCAGCGTCGTCAGCACGTAGGTCGCCAGGTAGAACATCGCCGAGCTGTAGGCATTCGCCGCCGGCACCGTGTTGCCGCCGACGACGCCGCTGGCCAGACCGAGCAGGATGAAGCCCATCTGCGCGATCGTGCTGTAGGCCAGCATGCGCTTCAAGTTGCGCTGCGCGATGGCCGCCAGGTTGCCCACCGCCAGCGACCCCACCGCCATCAGCACGAACATCTGCTGCCAGTCGGCGGCCAGGCCCAGCATGCCTTCGACGAGCAGGCGGATGGTGATGGCGAAGGCGGCGAACTTCGGCGCCCCGCCGATCAGCAGCGTCACCGCCGTCGGCGCACCCTGGTAGACGTCGGGCACCCACATGTGGAAGGGCGCGGCGCCGAGCTTGAAGCCCAGACCGGCGACGACGAAGACGACGCCGAAGGTCAGCACCTCGCGGTTGATGTGCGGATCGTTCGTGATGCGTTCGAAGACCTTGGTGATCTCCAGCGTGCCGGTGGCGCCGTACATCATCGACAGGCCGTAGAGCAGGAAGCCGCTGGCCAGCGCGCCGAGCACGAAGTACTTCATCGCCGCCTCGGTGCTGAGGGCGTGGTCGCGGCGCAGCGCCGTCAGCGCGTACAGCGACAGGCTCATCACCTCCAGCCCCAGGTAGACGACGAGGAAGTTGTTGGCCGAGCACATCACCGAGATGCCCAGCAGCACGAAGAGGGCGAGCATGAAGAACTCGCCCTTGAGCATGTCGCGCGCCGCCAGCGTCGGCCGCGCGTAGGCCAGCGTGAGCATCACCGACAGCGCGGCGAAGAAGCCCAGCAGCCGGCCCATGGGGTCGACGACGACCAGGCCCTTCATGCCGTAGACGGTGTGGCCGTCGAGGTAGTCGGCCAGCTGCAGCCAGGCGAAGACCGCGATGCTGGCCTGCGTGAGCCAGAACGTGGCCCGGCGTTCGGGGTCGCTGCTGAAGACATCGACGAGCAGCACCGCGCAGGCGGCGACCAGCAGCCACAGCTCGGGCTGGATGACGGCCCAGTTCATCGGGATCATGGTCTTGTTCTCTCGGGCGTCAGTTCAGCTTCGACACCGCCACGTGCTTGAGCAGCGCGTCGACGGAGACGTTCATCGCATCGGTGATGGGCTTGGGAAAGAGGCCCATCGCCAGCACCGCAGCGGCCAGCAAGCCGAGCATCAGGAACTCGCGCGCGCCGATGTCCTTGAGTTCCTCGACATGGTGGTTGGCGACGTCGCCGAAGTAGACGCGCTTGACCATCCACAGCGTGTAGGCAGCACCGAAGACCAGCGTCGTCGCGGCCAGGAAGGCGACCCAGAAGTTGAACTTCACCGCGCCCAGGATGACCATCCATTCGCCGACGAAGCCGGCCGTGCCCGGCAGGCCGCAGTTGGCCATCGCGAACAGCACCGCGAAGGCGGCGAACATCGGCATCCTGTTGGCGACGCCGCCGTAGGCCGCGATCTCGCGCGAGTGCACGCGGTCGTAGAGCACGCCGATGCACAGGAACATCGCGCCCGAAACGAAGCCATGGCTGACCATCTGCACGATGGCACCCGAGACCCCCAGCGGGTTGAAGATGAAGAAGCCGAGCGTCACGAAGCCCATGTGCGCGATCGAGCTGTAGGCGACCAGCTTCTTCATGTCCTGCTGCACCAGCGCGACGAGGCCGATGTAGACCACCGCGATCAGGCTCAGCGCAATGATGAAGCCGGCGTATTCGTGCGCCGCGTCGGGCGCGATGGGCAGCGAGAAGCGCAGGAAGCCGTAGGCCCCGAGCTTGAGCATGATGGCCGCCAGCACCACCGAGCCGCCGGTGGGCGCCTCGACGTGGGCGTCGGGCAGCCAGGTGTGCACCGGCCACATCGGCACCTTGACCGAGAAGGCGGCGAAGAAGGCGAAGAACAGCAGCGCCTGCACGTTCAGCGGCAGCGGCAGCTTGTGCCAGGTGAGGATGTCGAAGCTGCCGCCGCTCTTGAAGTACAGGTAGACCAGCGCCACCAGCATCAAGAGCGAGCCCAGCAGCGTGTAGAGGAAGAACTTGAAGGCCGCGTAGACCCGCTTCGGCCCGCCCCAGACGCCGATGATGATGTACATCGGGATCAGCGTGGCTTCGAAGAACACGTAGAAGAGCATGCCGTCCAGGGCACAGAAGACGCCGATCATCAGCCCCGAGAGGATGAGGAAGGCGCCCATGTAGGACGCGACGCGGTCGGTCACCACCTGCCAGGCGGCGATGACGACGATGACGGTGATGAAGGCCGTGAGCGGCACGAACCACAGCGACAGGCCGTCGATGCCGAGGTGGTAGTGCAGGTTGAAGCGTTCGATCCAGTTCGCCTTCTCGACGAACTGCATCGCCGCGGTGCCGTTGTCGAAACCGCGCACCAGCGGCAGCGTGACCGCGAAGGAAGCCAGCGCACCGACGAGGGCCAGCGCCCGCACCATGCCCGCCTGCTCGTCGCGGCCGGCGGCGAGCAGCACCACGCCGAAAGCCACCGGCAACCAGATCGCAAGGCTCAGCAAACCCATCGTCTTCTTTCGTCTTTTTCTTGGTTCAGCGCATCAGGCTGCTGAAGTAGGGCCAGAGCTGCCAGCTCAGCAGGCCGAAGATGCCCAGGGCCATGACCAGCGCGTACTGGTAGAGGTGGCCGGTCTGCAGTTCGCGCACGCGCCCGGCCAGGCGCCCGACAAGGCTGGCCGAGCCGTTGACGATGCCGCCGTCGATGAGGCCCTGGTCGCCGCCCTTCCACAGCGCCGTGCCGACCATGCGCGCACCTGCGGCCAGCACATGCTCGTTGAACCAGTCCAGGTAGTACTTGTTCTCGAGCAGCGTGACGATGGGGCGGAAGGTGCGCGCAATCGCCGCCGGCAGCGCGGGCTGCACGAGGTAGAACCACCAGGCGACGACGACGCCGGCCAGCGCCAGCCAGAAAGGCAGCGAGGTCAGCGCGTGCAGCGCCATCGCGGCCGGGCCGTGGAACTCCTCGGCCAGTTCCTTCATCGCCGGGTGCAGCGTCTCGTTGACGAAGATGGCGTCCTTGAAGAAGTCGCCGTAGAGCATCGGGCCGATCGTCAGGTAGCCGATCACCACCGAGGGGATCGCCAGCATCACCAGCGGGCCCCACACCACCAGCGGCGACTCGTGCGGCGTCGCGTCGTGGTGGTGGTCGTCATGCCCGTGCGCGTGGTCGTCTTCCGGCGGGAAGGGCTTGTGGTGGAAGCGCTCCTGGCCGTGGAAGACCAGGAAGTACATCCGGAAGGAATAGAACGCGGTGATGAACACGCCGGCCGTCACCGAGAAGATGGCGAACCAGGTGCCCGGCAGGTGCGTGGCATGCACGGCCTCGATGATGCTGTCCTTGCTGTAGAAGCCGGCGAACAGCGGCGTGCCGATGAGCGCCAGGCTGCCCACGAGCGAGGTCAGCCAGGTGATGGGCATGTGCTTGCGCAGCCCGCCCATGTTGCGGATGTCCTGGTCGTGGTGCATGCCGATGATGACGCTGCCGGCGGCCAGGAACAGCAGCGCCTTGAAGAAGGCGTGCGTCATCAGGTGGAACACCGCAACGCTGTAGGCGCTGGCACCCAGGGCCACCGTCATGTAGCCCAGCTGGCTGAGCGTGGAGTAGGCCACGACACGCTTGATGTCGTTCTGGATGATGCCCAGGAAGCCCATGAACAGCGCCGTGATCGAGCCGATGACGAGCACGAAGTTCAGCGCGGTGTCTGAGAGCTCGAACAGCGGCGACATGCGTGCGACCATGAAGATGCCGGCCGTGACCATGGTCGCGGCGTGGATCAGCGCGCTGATCGGCGTCGGGCCTTCCATCGAGTCGGGCAGCCAGACGTGCAACGGGAACTGCGCGCTCTTGCCCATCGCGCCGATGAACAGGCAGATGCAGGCCACGGTGATGAGCGACCAGTCCTGGCCCGGGAACGTCAGCTTGGCCAGCGCCGGCCCCTGCGCGAAGGCCTCGCCGTAGTTCAGCGTGCCGGCATAGGCGACGATGAGACCGATGCCCAGGATGAAGCCGAAGTCGCCGACGCGGTTGACGATGAAGGCCTTCATGTTGGCGAAGATGGCGGTCGGCTTCTTGAACCAGAAGCCGATCAGCAGGTAGCTCACCAGGCCCACCGCCTCCCAGCCGAAGAACAGCTGCAGGAAGTTGTTGCTCATCACCAGCATCAGCATGCTGAAGGTGAAGAGGCTGATGTAGCTGAAGAAGCGCTGGTAGCCGGGGTCGCCTTCCATGTAGCCGATGGTGTAGACGTGCACCATCAGCGAGACGAAGGTGACGACGACCATCATCATCGCGGTCAGGCCGTCGACGAGGAAGCCGACTTCCATCACCAGCTTGTCGACCACCGCCCACTGGTAGACGGTGCCGGCGTAGCGCGCGCCGTCCAGCACCTGCAGCAGCACCATGGCCGAGCAGACGAAGGCGACGAGCACGCCCAGGATGGTGACGGTGTGCGCCCCGCGCGTGCCCACCTGCTTGCCGGCGAGGCCCGCGACGAGTGCCCCGGCCAGAGGCGCCAGCGGAATGGTGAGCAGCAGGCCCAGGGAGATCGGATTCGCCATGTCTGCGCTAGCCCTGCAATTCGTCGAGCTCTTCGACGTTGATCGACGAGCGGTTGCGGAACAGCACGACGAGGATCGCCAGGCCGATGGCCGATTCGGCCGCCGCCACCGTGAGGATGAAGAACACGAACACCTGTCCCGCCATGCGGTCGGCCTCGGCCGGCAGGTAGTGCGAGAAGGCGACGAAGTTCAGGTTGACGGCCAGCAGCATCAGCTCGATGGCCATCAGCAGCACGATCAGGTTGCGGCGGTTGAGGAAGATGCCGACGACCGAGATCGCGAACAGGATGCCGCCCAGCGACAGGTAGTGGCCGAGCGTGATGGCGCCGAGGTTCATGCCGGCCCCTTCTCAGCAGGCAGCGACGGCGCCTCGATGGTCGGCTGCAGCTTCACCAGCCGTACCCGGTCGGCCTTCTTCGCCCGCACCTGCTGCGAGGGGTCCATGTGGCGGCTGTCCTTGCGCGCGCGCAGCGTCAGCGCGATGGCCGCGACGATGGCCACCAGCAGCAGCACGGCGGCCAGCTGCAGCGGGTAGAGATACTGGGTGTAGATCTCGATGCCCAGCATCTTGGTGTTGCCGACCTCCAGCGCCTTGACCGTGGGCAGCGGCGCTTCCAGGCGGAAGCCGCGCATCAGCACCAGTGCCATCTCCAGCGCGATCACGGCGCCCACCAGCCCGGCCAGCGGCAGGTGCTTCCAGAAGCCCACGCGCAGGCTGTCGGTGTTGACGTCGAGCATCATCACGACGAAGAGGAAGAGCACCATCACCGCGCCGACATAGACCAGCACCAGCGCGATGGCCAGGAACTCGGCCCGCAGCAGCATCCAGATGCAGCTGGCGCTGAAGAAGGCGAGCACCAGGAACAGCGCCGCATGCACCGTGCTGCGCGCCGTGATGACGCGCAGGGCGGCGAACAGCAGCAAGGCCGAGAAGACGTAGAAGAGTGCGGTGATCGGGTTCATGTTCTTGTCGGCGCGCCTCCTGGCGTACGCGCTTGGCAGCTTCAGCGGTACTTCGCGTCGGCAGCGCGGTTGGCGGCGATCTCTTTCTCGTAGCGGTCGCCCACGGCCAGCAGCATGTCCTTGGTGAAGTACAGGTCGCCGCGCTTCTCGCCGTGGTATTCGAAGTGGTGGGTCTCGACGATCGAGTCCACCGGGCAGCTTTCCTCGCAGAAGCCGCAGAAGATGCACTTGGTGAGGTCGATGTCGTAGCGCTTGGTGCGGCGGCTGCCGTCATCGCGCACTTCGCTTTCGATGGTGATGGCCAGCGCCGGGCACACCGCTTCGCAGAGCTTGCAGGCGATGCAGCGCTCCTCGCCGTTCTCGTAGCGGCGCAGCGCGTGCAGGCCGCGGAAGCGCGGCGACAGCGGCGTCTTCTCTTCTGGGAACTGGATGGTGATGTTCTTCGACCAGAAATAGCGGCCCGTGAGCTTCATGCCCTTGAGCAGCTCCAGCAGCATGAAGCTGGACAGGACTTCCTTGATGGCCGTGATCGTCATGTCGTCACTTCCAGATGTTGAACGGCGACTGGATCCACAGGCCCACCACGACCAGCCAGACCAGCGTGATCGGGATGAAGATCTTCCAGCCCAGGCGCATGATCTGGTCGTAGCGGAAGCGCGGGAAGGTGGCGCGCACCCACAGGAACATGGTGGCGATGCAGAAAACCTTGATGGCCAGCCAGATCCAGCCCGGGATGAAGTTCAGCAGCGCGAAGGGCGACAGCCAGCCGCCCAGGAAGAGCAGCACGCACAGCATCGAGACCAGGATGATGTTGGCGTACTCGGCCAGGAAGAACATGGCGAAGGCCATGCCCGAGTACTCGATCATGTGGCCGGCGACGATCTCGCTTTCGCCTTCGACGACGTCGAAGGGGTGGCGGTTGGTCTCTGCCAGGCCCGAGATGAAATAGACCAGGAAGATGGGCAGCAGCGGCAGCCAGTTCCACGACAGCACGCCCAGGCCCATGCCGGCGAAGATGCCGCGGCCCTGCGAGGCGACGATCTCGCTCATGTTCATGCTCGACGAGACCATCAGCACGACGACGAGGCAGAAGCCCATCGCGATCTCGTAGCTGACCATCTGCGCCGAGGCGCGCAGCGCACCCAGGAAGGCGTACTTCGAATTGCTGGCCCAGCCGGCGATGATGACGCCGTAGACCTCCAGCGAAGTGATGGCCATCAGGAACAGCAGGCCGGCGTTGACGTTGGCCAGCGCCACGTCGGGGCCGAAGGGCACCACGGCCCAGGCCGCCAGCGCCGGCATGATGGTCATCACCGGGCCCAGGAAGAACAGGCCTTTGGAGGCGGCCGTGGGGCGGATGATCTCCTTGAAGATCAGCTTGACGGCATCGGCGATGGGCTGCAGCAGCCCGAGCGGGCCGACGCGGTTGGGGCCGATGCGGATCTGCGTGAAGCCGATGCCCTTGCGTTCCCACAGCGTGAGGTAGGCGACGCAGATCATCAGCGGCAGCACCACCACGACGATCTTCACCAGGCTCCACACTACCAGCCACAAGCCGGGGCCGAGCAGGTTGCTGCCGATTTGCTGGACGCTGTCGAACATGCTCAGGCCTTGTCCACGGTGACGGTGCCGAACATCGCACCGAGTTCCGCCGTGGCCGGGTGGCCGGCGGCGATGCGCACGGTGCCTGCGGCGAGCGTGGGGTCTTCGCGCGCGGCCAGCACGGCCGCACCCGCGCCCTGGGTGACGCGCACTTTCGCGCCAGGCGCCAACGCCAGTTCCGCCCACAGCGCGCTGGGCAGGCCGACGATGGGTTCGCGGGCGTCGGCGGTGAGCTGCAGCGAGGCGGCGCGACGGACGATGGCGTCGGTGGCGTAGATCGGCACGTCGGCCACGCGTTGCAGGCCCTGCGGCGGGCCGGCGGGCGGCGTCGGCGCAGCCGTTGGCGCCACGCCGGTGTTGTCCAGACGCGCGGGCAAGGCCGCGGTGTCGCCCAGCGCCTCGGCGCGCACGTCCTCGGCGGTCTCGAAATCGAAGCCCGGGATATCGAGCAGGTTGCCCAGCACACGCAGCACCTTCCACGCCGGACGCGCTTCGCCCAGCGGCTTGACGACGCCGTGGAAGCTCTGCACCCGGCCTTCGGCGTTGACGAAGGTGCCGGCGGTTTCGGTGAACGGCGCGACGGGCAGCAGCACGTCGGCGAACTCGGCCGTGCTGTCCTTGAAGGCCGTCAGCGCGACGACCAGGCCCGAGGACAGCAGCGCCTGGCGAGTGGCCCCGGCATCGGCGCCGTCGAGCAGCGGTTCGGTGTTCAGCAGCAGCAGCGCCTTCATCGGCTGCGTCAGCATCTGGCCGGCGTTCATGCCGCCGCTACCGGGGAGCGCGCCTACGAGCTGTGCACCGACCGCATTGGCGCCTTCGCCGAGGTAGCCGCAGGTGGCGCCGGTGTGCTGCGCGATCCACTGCGCCAGCGCGAGCAGCGCGCCGGCCTGCGGGTGCTGCGCGGCGGCATTGCCCAGCAGCACGGCCTTGCGCTCGCCCGTCATCAGCGACGACGCGATGCGCTGGCCTTCAGGCGTGACCGTGCCTGCCACGGGCGCTTCGATGCCTGCAGCGGCCGCGACGGCGGCCGCCACGTCGGCCAGCGCCTGCACCCAGGCCAGCGGTGCGGCGGTGACGCGGTTGGCCACCGGCAGCAGCCAGTCGTCATGCACGGCGTGCAGGCTGTGCACCTGCGCGCCACGCCGCGCCGCCTGCCGCAGGCGCTGCGCGAACAGCGGGTGGTCCTTGCGCAGGAACGACCCGATGACGAAGGCGCGGTCCAGCTGCGACAGCGACGCGATCGAGGTGCCCAGCCAGCGCGCGTGCCCGGCCGGCGCCGCGTGGGCGAAGTCGGCGTGGCGCAGACGGTGGTCGACGCTCTGGCTGCCGATGCCGCGAACCAGCTTGCCCAGCAGATGCAGTTCCTCGACCGTCGACGAGAGATGGCCCAAGGCGCCGATGCCGGCGGTGCCGAATTCGGCCTTCACGCGCTTCAGCCCGTCTGCCACGTAGCCCAGCGCGGTGTTCCAGTCCACCGCTTGCCACTGCCCGCCCTGCTTGATCATCGGCTGCGTCAGCCGCGCATCGCTGTTCAGCGCCTCGTAGCTGTAGCGGTCGCGGTCGGCGATCCAGCATTCGTTGACGTCTTCGTTCTCCAGCGGCACCACGCGCATGACCTTGCCCGCCTTGACCTGGACCACCAGGTTGGCGCCGGTGCTGTCGTGCGGGCTGACGCTCTTGCGCCGGCTCAGCTCCCAGGTGCGGGCGCTGTAGCGGAAGGGCTTGCTGGTGAGCGCGCCGACGGGGCAGATGTCGATCATGTTGCCGGACAGTTCGCTGTCGACGCTGCGGCCCTCGACGGTGGTGATCTCGCTGTGCTCGCCACGGTGGATCATGCCGAGCTCCATCACCCCGGCCACTTCCTGGCCGAAGCGCACGCAGCGCGTGCAGTGGATGCAGCGGCTCATCTCTTCCATGCTGATCAGCGGGCCGACGTCCTTGTGGAAGACGACGCGCTTTTCTTCCTGGTAGCGGCTGGCGCTGCCGCCGTAGCCCACCGCCAGGTCCTGCAGCTGGCACTCGCCGCCCTGGTCGCAGATGGGGCAGTCCAGCGGGTGGTTGATGAGCAGGAATTCCATGACGCTCTTCTGCGCCTTGGCCGCCTTGTCGCTCTTGGTGCGCACCACCATGCCGTTGGTGACGGGCGTGGCGCAGGCCGGCATGGGCTTGGGCATCTTCTCGATGTCGACCAGGCACATGCGGCAGTTGGCCGCGATGGAGAGCTTCTTGTGGTAGCAGAAGTGCGGCACGTACATGCCCGCCGCATCGGCCGCGTGCATCACCACGCTGCCCTCGGCGACGCTGACCTTCTTGCCGTCGATGTCGATTTCGATCATGGGATCAGGCCGTGACGGGAACCATGCAGGTTCGGTGCTCGATGTGGTGGACGAACTCGTCGCGGAAATGCTTGAGCATGCCCTGCACCGGCATCGCGGCGGCGTCGCCCAGGGCGCAGATGGTGCGGCCCTTGATGTTGTCGGCCACCGAGTCCAGCAGCGCCAGGTCGTCGGGCCGGCCCTTGCCATGCTCGATGCGGTCGACCATGCGCCACAGCCAGCCCGTGCCCTCGCGGCAGGGCGTGCACTGGCCGCAGCTTTCGTGCTGGTAGAAGTAGCTCAGG
>CAIWPS010000401.1 GCA_903914615.1 uncultured beta proteobacterium
CACCGCCTGCCAATCGACCTTCGAGCAACTGGTGCGCAGCAGCACCGTGCCGACGTGTCCGCAATGTGCTTCGACGGCGCTCGATCGCTGCGTCTCGCGCACCTCGCCGCCGGGCCAGAGCCGGGCCCTCATCGCGGCCGGACGCCGCGCCGCCGCGGCGGAGGGGCACTTCAGCCACTACAGCCGGGCCGAGAAGGCGCGCATCAAGTAGCGAAAGAGGCCGCTGGCAAGCGGCCGGCCAGGCTCCACGTGTCGAGGTCGCGAAGCTCGCCGCCGGCTCTTTCGGCCTTGCGACGCAGCTTGGACTTGCCACGGGAGCCGCAGGCCGCTCATCGCTCCCGGTCGACCCATCGCAAACCGCCATCAAGCCGTCGCCTGTTCCTTCGTCATGCGCAGCGCGGCCTCTTCCTGCTCGATCCACTGCTTGAGCTTCTCGACGTGCTCGGTCTCCTCGCGCACGAACTCGCGCGCGACGCTGCGGATCTCGGCGTCGGTGGTGGTGTGGGCGATGGCGTAATAGAACTCGAAGCCGCGCCGCTCGCCCTGCAGCGCCACCTTCAGTGCGCCCAGCCGAGACAGCAGCGGGTCGCCGGCCCACAGCGTGGTCTTCTCGGGCGAGGTGTTGTCGGGCCAGGACGAGCTGGGCGGCAGCGTCAGGTTCACGTCGTGGCGCGTGCACTTGGCCTTGGCCTCGGCCAGGTGCAGACGCGAATAGCCGCCGAGCTGGCGGAACAGCGTCTCCACGTCTGCATTGCCGCAGGCCTTCATCGCCTCGGCCAGCTGCTCGAAATGCTCGGCCGCGTCCTGCTCCACCTGTACCGCGTAGTTCAGGAACTCGTCCATCGTGCGCACCGGCACGCCGCCCTTGTAGACGCCGGCGGCGATCGACAGCCCCGTCCCGCGCGCCGGCAGGGTGGTGTCGCCTTCGAAGCTGACGAAGATGTCCTCGTTGCGCACAAAGCACTGGCAGGCCAGGCGGTGCTTGGGCGGCATGTCGTTGACCTCGGCGTCCATGATCTCTTCCTTGGTGATCTTGCCGAGCTGGCGCAGCAGCTCCTTCTCCTTCTCGGTCATCGCCACGCCGCTGCGCACATGGCGGGCCAGGTGCCTGACCTCGACGAGGCAGGAGCCGCATTCGCCGTCCTGGCAGTCGTGCGGCAGCGGGATGTGGTTGGCCTTGGCCAGGCCCAGCAGCGTGCCGCGGTCGCCGGCGACGGCATAGACGGTGACGTCGCGCGCCATGACGGGGGATGAAAATGTGACGTTGGCCATGATGGCCCTTTCGATGGATGGAGTGGGGTGGTGGACGGGGCGGTGTGCGGGGCTCAGCCCGAGAGCGCGCCCAGCAATTCGACAGTGACGGCCTCGGTGCCCAGGACCGTGGCCTGGCAAGCCAGGCGCGACTTGCTGCCGATGCCGACGAGGGTGTCGAGCTTGGCGTCTTCCTGCGCCGCAATCCGGCTCAGGCCCTTGCGCCCTTCGACGACAAAGAGGTGGCAGGCGCCGCACTTGGCCTGCTCGCCGCACTTGGTGGCGAGCTTGCCGCCGGCGGCCAGGATGGCGTGCAGCAGGTTGGTGCCGGCAACGACTTCGGTGACGATGCCGGCGGGCTGGATCGTGAGCGTGCTCATGGGTCGGTCTTTCTCTCTCTTCGGTCTCTGGGTGGGTGGTGCGCCAACGGTCAGGCCGCTGGCACCAGCGCGCCGGTCAGCAGTTCGGCCACCTCGGCCAGCGGCAGCGCGATGCGCGTGATGCCCTGTTCGGCGAGGAAGCGGCCTTCCATGCGTGTGGGCGGCTCGGGCAGTACGGCGTAATGTGGGCCGGCCGAGCGCTTCATGATTTGGCGCGCGAAGGCGCGCGGCAGCTGGTCGTTGAAGCGGCAGCCGAGGAAGACGAAACCCAGCTTGCCGCGGCGCTGTTGCACTGGCAGCGGAATCGGCGACTGGATGTCGATCTCGGTCAGCACCTCGACGAAATCGCTGTCGGAGACGAGGTAGTTGCCCGCCGGCGCATGGCCGCCCCAGGGCTTGTAGAACACCGTCGGCGCGAAGATGGGGTCGGCCTGGGCAGCACCGGCGGCGTCGTACCAGCCCAGCCAGTGGCCGAAATGCTCGCTCTGCGCCAGGCCCTGCACCTCGGCCCAGTCGACGCGGCTGCTGGCAGCCACCAGCGCGCTGCGCAGGGTGTCGTCGTACCAGGCATCGACGATCAGCGGCGAGCGCAGCTGCGCCAGCCACTGGTGCAGCGGCGAGGGCACGGCCTGCTGCGCGAAGGCCTCGTTCATCGTCTTGACCAGGGTCTGGCGGTGCTTGAAGTTCTCGATGAACTGCGCTGCCGCGGTGAGGCGATTCTTGATCTTTCCCGGCACCGAGACCTTGGCCGTCAGCTTGGTGGCCAGCGCCACCGGGTCGGCCGGCGGCGCGCTGTCGCACAGCGCCAGCAGGCCCGGCCCTAGGTAGGGCACCAGGGTACCGCCTTCCAGCCCCTCGATCAGCGCCGCGGGCAGTTCGTTCAGGGTCTCGTAGCTCATGGGGCGGTTCTCGGGTGGTGTTCAGTAGATGGCTGCGCCGGCGCCGACATTCACCGACGAGTCCTTCAGCGTCTCGACGATGAAGCGCACATGGTCAGGGGCCAGCGCGCCGTGCAGCGGCAGTGCCAGTGCCCGGTCTGCGATGCGTTCGGTCAGCGGCAGCTGGCCGCGGCGCCAGCCTTGCTGCCGGTAGTGGTGCTGCTGGTGCAGCGGCTGGCAGTACATGACGGATTCGATGAACTCGGTGGCCAGGTCGAGGGTGACCTCGGCGCAGGCACTCGCCGTGAAGCGCTTGCCCAGGTGCACGAGGTAGACCATCCAGTGCACCTCGTCGACGTCGGGCGCCAGGTAGGGCGGCTTGATGCCCTCGAAGCTTCGCATCTGTTCCAGGTACAGCTGCTCGACGGTCTTGCGCCGCTCCAGGATCTCTTCGATGCGCGAGAGCTGCGCCAGGCCCAGCGCCGCGGTCAGCTCGCTGATCGACGCCTGCACCGGCACGCGCGCGCCCACCGACACCGAGCGGCGGTCGCCGATCGATCTCGCGCGCAGGTAGCGCAGCTCGCTGGCCAGCGCCGCGTCGTCGGTGACGACCATGCCGCCTTCGCCGCAGCAAAGCGCCGAGGGCTGCGAGAAGTCGAACACCGCCACGTCGCCGAAGCTGCCGGCGGGCCGGCCGCGGTAGCGCGAGCCGATGGCCTCGGTGCTGTCCTCAAGCAGGTGCAGGCCATGGCGGGTGGCCAGTGCGCGCAGCTCCTGCCAGGCGGCGGGGTGTCCGTTGACGTTGCCGGCCAGCACGGCGCGGGTGCGCGGCGTGACCTGCGCCTCGGCACGCGCCGGGTCCAGGCAGCCCGACCAGTAGTTGATGTCGGAGAACACCACGCGCGCGCCGGCCAGCGTCACCGCATGCGCCACCTGGTGCCAGCCATGCGCCGGGGCGATGACCTCGTCGCCCGGTCCGATGCCCAGAGCCCGCAGCGCCAGCCAGGTGCCCAGCGTGCCGCTGGCCACCGCCACCGCATGGCCGCGGCCCAGCCCTTGCGCGAAGGCCGCCTCGAAGCGCTCGACCAGGGGCCCGGCCGACAGCCGCGACGAGCCCAGCGCGGCCTGCACCAGGCCTGCCTCGAGCTCGCCGAGGTCGGGCTCCGA
Source organism: uncultured beta proteobacterium (assembly GCA_903914615.1). Taxonomy (GTDB): domain Bacteria; phylum Pseudomonadota; class Gammaproteobacteria; order Burkholderiales; family Burkholderiaceae_C; genus Rubrivivax. The sequence continues at coordinate 3,677 of CAIWPS010000401.1, forward strand.
GAGGCGCAGCCAGTCGTCGGGCAGGTTCGGCTCGCTCATCGCATCAGGCCCGGTCGGCGATGAAGAGGCCCGCGGCCTGCGCCGCATCGGCCGTGACGGTCCAGCAATGGCCGTCGCTGGCGCCGTAATGCAGCTGGCGCCTGGAGCCCTGCGCGGCGAGCGGTTCGCCACGCATGTCGAAGGCATCGACGACCACCACGCGCAGCGAGGCGAAGCGCGCGCGCAGTGCTGCGGCGGCGTCGCTCACGCTGGCTGCGCCGTCGGCGATGGCCAGGGCTTCAGTCAATGCGCTTGGGTCCATTTCAATCGCCCAGCGAGAGCCGCCGCGCCTCGACGGTTATCGGCAGCGTGGTCCCCGCCGCCATCTCGGGCAGCGCCAGCAGCCAGCCGTTGGCCAGCGTCACGGTGCCACCCCAAAGGCCGGCCAGCTCCTGCGCCACGATGGGCTCCTCGAGGTCCTTCTTCGGCACATAGGCCGAGAGGGCGCCGGACGAGGTCTTGCGGATCATGACTTTCATGGCAGGGCTCCAGGGTGTTCAGGCGGCGATCGCGGCGGCCGGTGCGGGTGCCAGCAGCGGGCCGATGACGCGCAGCGCGGCGGCGATGACGACTTCGATTTCTTCGCCTGTCGTCTGCGGGCCCAGCGAGAAGCGCACGCCGGCCTTGGCCTGCGCCGTGCTGGCGCCCAACTCCAGCAGCACATGCGAAGGCTGCGTGCCACCGGCGCTGCAGGCCGCGCCCGAGGCGGCGACCACGCCGGCGCGTTCCAGTCGCGAAAGCACCAGCTCGGCGTCGAGCTCGCCGAAGCGCAGGCACAGCGTATTTGGCAGGCGCGGGGCTTCGGCGCCGAAGACGTGCACCTCAGGCAGCGCGCCGACCAGCCCTGCCTGCAGGCGCTGGCGCAGCGATCGCATCTGTTCGAGGTCGTGCGCCAGCGCGGCCGCGGCGGCGTCGCAGGCGGCGGCAAAGCCGACGATGGCGGGCAGGTTCTCGGTGCCGCCACGGCGGTGGCGCTCCTGCCGGCCCGACAGCAGCGGTGGCAGCGCGAGGCCCTTCTTCACCACCAGCGCGCCGATGCCCTTGGGGCCGCCGATCTTGTGCGCCGACACCGCCATCAGGTCAGCGCCGCTGGCGGCGAAGTTCAGCGCCGACTTGCCCAGCGCCTGCGTCGCATCGACATGCATCCAGGCCCCCGCGGCCTGCGCCAGAGGCGCCACGTCGGCAACCGGCATGGTCACGCCGGTCTCGTTGTTGGCGGCCATGAGGCAGACCAGCGCGACGTCGGTGCCGATCAGCCGGCGCGCCTGAGGCAGGTCCAGCCGGCCCTGCGCATCGACGCCGATCAGGTCGACCACTACGCCCTCGGACCGCAGCCGCTGTGCCAGCGCCAGCAGGCCGGCGTGCTCCACCGCCGACATCACCACGCGCTGCCGCATGCTGGCACGCCGTGCCGTCAGCGCGCCCAGCACGGCCATGTGGTTGGCCTCGGTGGCGCCGCTGGTGAAGACCAGCTCGGTGCCCAGGCAGCCGATGAATCGCGCGACGCGCGCACGCGCATCGGCCAGGGTGCGCCGCGCGCCCTGCCCCGGGCCGTGGACCGAGGAGGGGTTGGCCCAGGCCTGTGACATCGCATCGACCATCTGCGAAATGACCTCGGCGGCCACCGGCGTGGTGGCGTTGTGGTCGAGGTAGACACCGGCGTTCACTGCCAGAACTCCCGCTTTGCATCGCTGCACAGGTGCTGCAGCGCCGCGTCCAGCGTCAGCCCCACTGCCACCGGCACCCAGGCCGACAGCGTGTGGTCGCGCGCGTACAGGCGCCAGCGGCCTGCGCTGTCGGGTTCGAGCCAGGCGATGGCGATCGTGCCGCCGCTGGCGTCGACGTTGCGCGAACAGTTCGGGCTGACCACTTTCCAGCTCGCGCCTTCACGCTCGACCTGCGGCTGCACGTACCTGTAGCGCTCGCGCCGCGCCAGCGCCCGCAGGATGCGCGCGGCCACCAGCGAGACCACGCTGCCGGCCTGAGACACGGGCGTGCTGCTGCTTGGCGCGGTGTTCACGCGGCGGCCTCCGCCACGGCTGCGATCTCTTCTTCCAGGCAACCCAGCACGGCGACGCCGAAGTCGACCATGTAGACGGGTACGTTGGCCTCTTCGTGCCGACCCACCTGCACCACCTCGCCCGGCCCGCCGGCAACGACCAGCAGCGCGTCCTCGTCGGCCCCCTGCAGGCTGCCGTCGTTGTACAGGTCCACCGCGGCCACCACTGGCTGGCCCCACTGGTACTTCGGTTCACGCAGGTCGATCATTGCGGTCTCCTAACGCAGGGCTGCCAGCTGCTCGACGCGCTCGCCCAACAGAGCCATCACTTCGGGCGGCAGGTGGTCCAGCGTGCACAGTTCCTTGGCGCGCATGCCGACCTGCAGGCCGCTGACGGTGAACTCCACGGCGTAGATGTAGAACTGCTGCAGGAAGGTGCCGATGGAGCGCACATAGCCGACCTCGCCGCGTTGCACAAGCACGGCGCCGATGTCGTGGCCGTTGCAGGTGCCGTCGTTGCGGATGACGCTGCGGCTGGCCACGCGCTCGCCGATCGCGAAGCGCGGCGGCAGCGCGATCTCGACGATGTCGTCGTCCCTCTTGATGTCAGCCATGGCTGGGCTCCAGGGCGCGGCGGCGTTCGGCGGCGCGCTCGCGCACCTCGGGCTCGGCGTCGCCCAGCAGGCGCTGCAGCGCGGCGCCGACGGCGCGGCCGGCGGCTTCCCAGCGCACCGTCCAGTCGCGGTCGGCGACCAGCGCATCCAGCAGCGGCGCGGGCAGGCGAACGGCTGCGATGCGGCGCACCTCGGGCGCGGCATCCTCGACGAGGCGCCACAGCGCCGGCATGGCCAGCCGGCGCGCCACTTCCATGCGCACCTGCAGGTCGGGGTCGTGCATCAGCAGCGGCAGCAGCGCCTCGGGCAGGCGCCGGGCGACGATGCTGCGCACGTGGTAGTCGGGGTCGCGGATCAGCAGCGCCAGATCGCTGCCCTCGATGCGCTGCGCGACGCGGATGCGCACCTCGCGGTGCGGGTCGTCGCGCAGGCGGCGCAGCAGCCGCTGCGGCACGCGCAGCGCCACCTGCAGGCGCACGGTCTCGTCGGGGTCGTCGAGCAGCGGCGTGAGGTGGAAGAGGTCGGCGTAGCGCGCAGCGATGGCGCGCACTTCGAAGTACGGGTCCTGCAGGTGGGAGTTGGCCAGCTCGCGGTGGCTGCGGAAGAAGCGGTCGATGCGCCGCGCGTAGACGTCGCGCATGCAGCTGCGCCCCGGCACGCAGCCCTGCGCCGCACGCAGGGCTACATGCTCGCAACTGGCACAGGTCGCGGCCGTGATGGGCCGGCCTTCGGGGTCCAGGGCGAGGATGTCGTCGGCGTCCGGGGTGTTCATCGCAGGGCCTGCTTCATGCTGCGGCGGCGGGCAGACGTGACCAGGCCGCGGCGCCGGTGGCGGGCACGTAGGCCGAGTCGTCGGCATCTCCCGCATCGGCGCGCAGACGCACGGCTTCGAGCAGCGCGGCGCCGACGCAGTCCTCGGGGTCCAGCGCGCGCAGCAGGGCCAGCGCGTCGCGCGCCTCGACTGGGTCGTCCAGGCGCAGGCTGAGGTAGGCATAGCCCTTCAGCACGAAGAGATAGAAGCGCGTGCTCGGGTCGTGGCGGGCGCCGGGCAGGGCCCGTGCCGGCACCTCGCGCCAGACCTGGGGCAGGCCCAGCGCCCGCGCGCCGACGGCCAGCGCACGCCGCGCCACGTTTCGCGCCAGACGCAGGCGGTGGCCGTAGAAGTGGTGGCGGTAGAAGGCGATCAGCACGGCAGGGTGCTCGGGCGCCAGCGCCTGCGCGCGCATCAGCGCTTCGGCCACGGCCACCGCGTCGCCGCGCGCCGCGCCGGCTTCGCGCAGCGCCTGCTCGACGCCGGCTGGCAGCGCCAAGCCGAGCACGGCAGCGTCGAAGTCGGCATCGGCATCCATTCGCATGGCGCGGGTCCTACATTCGCCTGATCGACGAGAGCGACACCGTCGCCTGCGCAGGCGGCTTGGCATCGCCGGCCGTGCTGCAGCCGCAGGCCTCCGCATTCGGGTTGAAGAAGGTCAGGCCGGACTGCGTCGGCGTGTCGGCGAAGTCGACCGTCACGCCGTCCAGCAGCAGCCGGCTTTCTGCGGGCAGGAAGACGCGCAGGCCGTTGAACGCCAGTTCGGCGTCGCCGCCGCGCGGCGCCGCCTCGACGCTGAATTCCGAGCTGTAGCCCGAGCAGCCGCCGGGCGTGACGGTGAGGCGGAAGCCGCCAACGGGCGTGGTGGAGAAACGCACCATGCGGCGCATGAACTTCTCGGCCGCGGGCGTGACAGTGACCTGGGCTTGAAGCATGGTCAGACCTTCACGATGCAGCCGTCGACCGGGCACACCGCGATGCACTGCGGCGCGTCGTAGTGGCCTTCGCACTCCGTGCACTTCTTGGGATCGATGATGAAGGTGCCACCCTTCTCGCGGATGGCGACGTTGGGGCATTCGGGCTCGCAGGCCGAGCAGCCGGTGCAGGTCGATGAAATGATCTTGAGGGCCATGGCCGTCTCCTTGTTCAGCGTCAATAAAAGTTAGGCCGCCTCTGCCGCCGCGGTGTACGCACCCTGGCGTATGCGGGCGTCGCCGCGCGGCTGGTGCATGATCTTGCCGCGCGCGATGCGGCTGCGGTAGCCGGCAAACCAGGCCAGAGCCGCCTGCTCGATGAACTCGTGCGCGTGCTCGTCCACCGGCTCGATGCCAGCGGCCATCAGTTCGTCGCGAGGGCAGGCGCCGATCTTGGCCACCAGCACGGCGTGGCAGTCGTTGATGGCGCCGACGATGGAGGGCAGTTGCTCGTCCTCGCCGTAGCCGCCCTGGCAATACAGGTCGACGCGGCGGTGGCCGATGAAGAGAGCCTCGGCCTGGCTCACTTCGTAGATCTGGAATTCCGTGGCGTGGCCGAAGTGCTGGTTGACCTTGCCGTGGCCAACGGTCGCCACCGCCACCAGCACCTTGATGTCGGCATCGACGGCGTCGGCTTGCGCTGCCGTGGCGGCGAGCGCGGCCTGCTTGGCCTCATGCTGGGCCTGGCGCTCGACTTCCACCGTCTGCTGGTAGGCGCGGCGCTTGTCGAGGTCGTAGACCACTTCCATCTGCTCGATTTTGTCGAGCGAGAATTCCTCGCTGCGGTCCTCGCCCAGCAGGCCCACAGCGTCGGCGCGGCATTGCCGGCAATGCCGCATCAGGTTCGCGCCGCCCATGCAGGCGTCCTGCACCGCCTTCAGCTCCTGCGCCGTCGGGCCGCGCTGGCCGGTCAGGCCGAACACCGTGCCGTGCTCGGCCTCGCTGATCAGCGGCATGATGTTGTGCAGGAAGGCGCCGCGCTTCTTGACCTCGCGGTTCACCGCGTACAGGTGCTCGTCGTTGATGCCCGGGATCAGCACCGAGTTGATCTTCGTCAGCACACCGCGCGCGGTGAGCATCTCCAGGCCCAACATCTGCTGCCGGTGCAGGATGGTCGCGGCCTCGATGCCTGTCACGCGGCGGTGCTGCCAGAAGATCCAGGGGTAGATCTTCGCGCCCACCACCGGGTCGACCATGTTGATGGTGATGGTGACGTGGTCGATGTTGTACCTGCAGATCTCGTCGACCATCTCGGGCAGCGCGAGGCCGTTCGTGGACAGGCACAGCTTGATGTCGGGCGCCTGTTCCTGCAGGGCACGGAAGGTGTCGAAGGTCTTCTTCGGATTCGCCAGCGCATCGCCGGGGCCGGCGATGCCCAGCACCGTCATCTGCGGGATCTCGCTGGCCACCGCCACCACCTTCTTCACCGCCTGTTCGGGGGTGAGCTTCTGGCTGACGACGCCGGGGCGGCTCTCGTTGCTGCAGTCATACTTGCGATTGCAGTAGTTGCACTGGATGTTGCAGGCCGGCGCCACCGCGACGTGCATACGGGCGTAGTGGTGATGCGCCTCTTCCGAGTAGCAGGGGTGGTTCTTCACCTTTTCCCAGATCTCTGCAGGCATGTCGCCGGGGCCATCGGTGGAACCGCAACTGGCCTTGCCTTCGCCGCCGGAGGTCGAGCAACCGCCGCTGGCAACGGTCTCGATGATCTGGCTCACCGCGTTGCGTCCGCGCTTGAGGTTGCCGATCGAAACGAAGGCTTTGTTGCTCATGACTGGCGCCGTGCTCGCGTGGAGGTGTTGGCCACCTTCATTGCGAGAGCCGTGCCAGTGCACAAACGTCAATGGATCAAGGACTTAGCCTTTCCGCAGGCGCGGCTGGCCCTGTTCACTTCCCGACAATCGCAACAGTTCTCGAGGCTACTGACCGGGTTCGGGGCGATCACGCGATCACCAGTTCTTCTGAATCTCCCCATGGCTAAAGCCAGGGGGTTCTAGGCCCGTGTCCATCGGCTCTCTTCGGCTCTCGTCTTTCGACTACAACATCCGAAGCATCGCCGATGGCTGAGGCCCTTTGCCGTGCGACCCGTTCCGGCGCCGGCAGGCCGAAGCCCACCGGCGCGGTGGCGAG
>CAIWPS010000402.1 GCA_903914615.1 uncultured beta proteobacterium
CATGCCGCCGCCGAAGCCGATGCCCGCGCAGCCGATGCGGAACAGCCAGCCCGATTCCAGCGGCGCGGCCATCACCACCGCGGCGAAGGAAGGCAGGCCCGCCAGCACGCCGTAGGCCGCCATGCGGTAGGGGTCGGCACCGCGCGTGAGCAGCCGCGCCACCAGCGCGAAGCCGGCCAGTGCGCCGGCGGCCAGGATGGCGGTCAGCGAGGTGGTGGCCGCCACGCTCAGGTGCAGCACCTCGCCGCCATAGGGCTCGAGCACGATGTCCTGCATGTTGAAGGCCGCCGTGCCCAGCGCCAGAGCGGTGAGGAAGCGGCGCGCGTCGGGCTGGCCGATGAAGCCGCGCCAGCTGCTGCTGAATTCGGGGCGCGGTCGGTCGAGGGCGGTTTCGGCGGGGTTGCGCGCCTCCTGCTTCCACAGCGCCACCATGTTCAGCGCGAAGGTGACGACGGCGCAGCCCTGCACCACCTGCACGAGCTTGGTGGCGCTGAAGTCCGACAGCAGGAGGCCGAAGACGAGGCCGCTGAAGACCATGCCCAGCAGCAGCATCACGTACATCAGCGCCACCACCCGAGGGCGCGTGGCGGGGGCGGCGATGTCGGTGGCCAGGGCCAGGCCGGCGGTCTGCGTCACCTGCATGCCGGCACCGACCAGCAGGAAGGCCAGCGCCGCGCCGATGTGGCCGATCCACGCCGGCCCGCGGCCGCCGCCCGACATCACGAGCAGCGCGAAGGGCATGATGGCCAGGCCGCCGAAGAGCAGCATCGCGCCGCCCCAGATGAAGGGCACGCGCTTCCAGCCCAGGGCCGAGCGGAAGGTGTCGGAACGGAAGCCCACCAGCGTGCGCAGCGGCGCGAAGGCGATGGGCAGCGCGATCATCAGCGACACCAGCCAGGCCGGGGCGCCGAGCTCGACGATCATGACGCGGTTGAGCGTGCCGATGAGCAGCACCGTGGCCATGCCCACCGCCACCTGGAACAGCGCCAGGCGCAGCAGCCGGCCCAGCGGCAGGTCGGCCGAGGCGACGTCGGCAAAGGGCAGGAAGCGCGGGCTCACCCGCACCCAGCCCTTGACAGCCGTGTTCGCCGCCTTGCCCACCAGGCGCTGCGCGATCTGCTTCATGTGCGCACCAGCTCCAGCGCCTGCGAGGTGTAGAAGCCGCTGGACACGCGTTCGCTGCGCGCGTCGCGCCAGCCCTGCAGCGCCGGCGCGGCAGCGATCTGGCGCTGCAGGCCGGCACGCGCCATCGGCTCGATCCACGGCGCGCGGTCGCCGCGCGGGAACAGGCGGCCGATGCTGATCATCGTCGCCAGCAGCGGCGTGCGCGGGGCGAAGGTGAAGACGATGGAGTTCGTGACCCGCGGCGCCAGCACCGACAGCGCGGCGACGGCGTCGGCCGTGCTGTAGTGGATCAGCGAGTCCATCGCCACGACATGGTCGAAGTGGCCCAGCGCCGGGTCGAGCATGTCGCCGCTGATGAGCTCGACGCTGCCGCCGCCGGTGATCGCCGGCAAGCGCTCGCGCGCCAGCGCGACGAGCGTGGGCGAGAGGTCGATGCCGACGACCTCGGCGCCGCGGCGTGCCGCTTCCACGGCCAGCGCGCCGGTGCCGCAGCCGGCGTCGAGGATGCGCCGGCCGTGCAGGTCGGCCGGCAGCCAGGCCAGCAGCGTGCTGCGCATGCGGTCGCGGCCGGCGCGCACGGTGCGGCGGATGCGGCCCACCGGCGCGTCGCTGGTCAGCTTGGCCCAGGCCTCGGCCGCGGTGCGGTCGAAGTAGTGCTCGATCTCGCCGCGGCGGTTGGAGTAGGTGGCGGTGTTCATCTCAGTACCGCCCGGCCGTTCCGAAGGTACTGAGCGCCCCCTCGGGGGGCAGCGAACGAAGTGAGCGTGGGGGCTTCATTTCTGCCGCCTCAATCGAAGCCCAGCAGGTCGAAGATGTCGCGGTCCTTCATCGGGTCGCAGATCATCGGGTCGACGCCGGCCCACAGCTTGGCCGCCAGGCGCAGGTACTCGTCCTGCACGGCCTTCAGCTCGGGGCTGTCCTCCATCTCGAACAGCGTCGCCTTCTTCAGCCGGCTGCGGCGGATGACGTCGAGCATGGGGAACTGCGCCATCGTCTGCAGACCGACGCGGGCGTTGTACTTGTCGATCTGGTCGGTCTCGTTGCTGCGGTTGGCGATGACGCCGCCCAGGCGCACGTTGTAGTTCTTGGCCTTGGCGCCGATGGCCTGGACGATGCGGTTCATCGCGAAGATCGAATCGAAGTCGTTGGCGGTGACGATGAGCGCGCGGTCGGCGTGCTGCAGCGGCGCGGCGAAGCCGCCGCAGACGACGTCGCCCAGCACGTCGAAGATCACCACGTCGGTGTCTTCCAGCAGGTGGTGCTCCTTCAGCAGCTTCACCGTCTGGCCGACGACGTAGCCGCCGCAGCCGGTACCCGCCGGCGGGCCGCCGGCTTCCACGCACATGACGCCGTTGTAGCCCTCGTAGACGAAGTCCTCGACGCGCAGTTCCTCGGCGTGGAAGTTCACCGTCTCCAGCACGTCGATGACGGTCGGCATCATCTTCTTCGTCAGCGTGAAGGTGCTGTCGTGCTTGGGGTCGCAGCCGATCTGCAGCACGCGCTTGCCGAGCTTGCTGAAGGCCACCGACAGGTTGGAAGACGTCGTGCTCTTGCCGATGCCGCCCTTGCCGTAGATCGCAAAGACCTTGGCGTTGCCGATCTTCAGCTTGGGGTCGAGCTGCACCTGCACGCTGCCCTCGCCGTCCTCGGGCCGGCCGCCGCGGCCGCGGCCGATGTTGCTGATGGGAACGCTCTCGATGTTCATGCGACTGCTCCTTCGAACACCCCTTCGAGGCGGTCTTCCAATTCCTCGCCAGCCCGGCGCAGGGCTTCGAGCGTCTGGGCATCGGGCTCCCAGTAGTTGCGCTCGAAGGCTTCGATCAATCGGTTGGCGACGCGCGCCGAGGCCGTCGGGTTCAACCTGGCCAGACGCTCGCGCATCGCCGGGTCGAGCATGAAGGTCTCGGTCAGCTGCTTGTAGACCCAGGGCTGAACCTGGCCGGTGGTGGCCGACCACCCCATGGTGTTGGTGATGTGGACCTCGATCTGGCGCACGCCCTCGTAGCCGTGTTCCAGCATGCCTTCGAACCACTTGGGGTTGAGCATGCGGGTGCGCGTTTCCAGCGCCACCTGCTCGCGCAGCGAACGCACGGCGCCATCGCCCATGGTCTGGTCGCCGATGTAGACCGGCGGCGTGTCCTCGCTGCGGCCGCCCTTGGCCGCCTTTACCGCCTGGGTGATGCCGCCCAGGGTGTCGAAGTAGTTGTCCACCGTGGTCACGCCGAGCTCGACCGAGTCCAGGTTCTGGTAGGTCAGCTGCACGTCGGCCAGCACGCTCTGCAGCAGCGCGCTCTGCTGCACGGCCACGCCGCTGCGGCCGTAGGCGTAGCCCTTGCGTCGGGTGTAGGTCTCGGCGATCTCGTCCTCGCCCTCCCACTGGCTGCTCTCGACCAGGTTGTTGACGTTGGAGCCATAGGCCCCTTCGGCATTGCCGTAGACGCGCAGTGCCGCGATCTCCAGCGTGCAGCCATGTTCCTGCTGGTAGGCCAGCGCATGCTTGCGCACCCAGTTCACCTCGGGCGGTTCGTCGGCCGAGGCGGCGAGGAAGGCGGCCTCGGCCAGCAGGCGGATCTGCAGCGGCATGAGGTCGCGGAAGATGCCCGACAGCGTGATGACGACATCGACGCGCGGGCGCCCCAGGTCGGCCAGCGGCACCAGCTGCGCACCGGCGATGCGGCCGTAGCTGTCGAAGCGCGGCAGCGCGCCCATCAGCGCCAGGCATTGCGCGATCGGCGAGCCTTCGTTCTTCAGGTTGTCGCTGCCCCACAGCACCATGGCCACCGATTCCGGCAGCGGGTGGCCGTCGGCGGCATAGCGGTCCAGCAGGCGCTGCGCCTGGCGCGCGCCGTCCTTGACCGCGAAGGCGCTGGGGATGCGGAAGGGGTCGAAGCCGTGGATGTTGCGGCCCGTGGGCAGCACCGCCGGCGTGCGCAGGATGTCGCCGCCCGGCGCGGGGCGGATGTAGCCGCCGTCCAGCGCGTGCAGCATGGCGCCGACCTCGGTGTCTTCGGCCAGCATGGTGGCCGCCGTGGCCAGACCGTTCAGCATCGCCAGGTTCGCTTCGCCGCGGCGCAGGCCGGCGAGCTTGAGCACACGCTCGACGCCCTCGCCTTCGACCAGCGCCTGCACCGCCGCGCGCGGAATGGCGGCGCCGTGTGCGGCCTCGGCCATCGCCAGCAGCATGTCCACGCGCTGCTCGGCGCAGGGCGGGCGGCCGGCGACGTGCAGGCCGTGCGGGATCAGCGTGTACTCCAGCTCCAGCACCTGTTGCGACAGGCGCAGCACCTGCGCATCGGCCGCTGCGGCATCCCAGGCCGGCTCGGCCTCCGCCAGGTCCAGCTCGGCCGCCTGCAGCTGCAGCAGCAGCGCCAGCTCGCCGCGTTCGGCCGCCATCGGCTCCAGCGCACGCCAGCGCTCGATCGAGCCCTTGAGTTCGTTCAGACCCTTGTACAGGCCGGCCTGCGCGATGGGCGGCGTGAGGTAGCTGATCAGCGTCGCGCCCGAACGGCGCTTGGCGATGGCGCCTTCCGACGGGTTGTTGCTGGCGTAGAGATAGACATTGGGCAGGTCGCCGATGAGGCGGTCGGGCCAGCAGGCACCCGACAGGCCGCTCTGCTTGCCGGGCATGAATTCCAGCGCGCCGTGGGTGCCGAAGTGCAGCACGGCGTGGGCGCCGAAGTCTTCGCGCAGGTAGCGGTAGAAGGCCGAGAAGGCGTGCGTCGGCGTGAGGCCCTTCTCGAACAGCAGGCGCATGGGGTCGCCCTCGTAGCCGAAGGCCGGCTGCACAGCGACGAGCACGTTGCCGAACTGGCGGCCGAGCACGAAGATGCCGCTGCCGTTGCTGAGCTGCTTGCCCGGCGCCGGGCCCCACTGGGCCTCGATCTCCTTCAGCCAGGGCTCGCGCCGCACATGGTCGTTGGCGGCGATGATGGTGTGGACGTTGGCGTCGGCGCCATGGCGTTCGGCGTTGCCCTTGAGCACGGCCTCGCGCAGCGCGTCGATGCTCTCGGGCATCTGCACCGTGTAGCCCTGCGCCTGCATCGCGGCCAGGGTGTGGAACATCGACTCGAACACAGACAGGTAGGCGGCGCTGCCGACGTTGCCGGCGTTGGGCGGGAAGTTGAAGATGACCACGGCCACCTTGCGCTGCGCGCGCTCGCTGCGCTTCAGGGCCACCAGCTTGTCCACGCGCGCGGCCAGCATCAGCGCGCGTTCGGGGCAGGAACGCATGTCCTGCGCGCTGTCGCCGGCGCTGAAGGTGCAGGCGTGGTGGCAGCCGCTGCAGGTGACGCCGGCCGCGCCCGGGCGGCCGCCGAAGACGATGGGGCTGGTCGAGCCGTCGAGCTCGGGGATGGCGACCATGATGGTGCTTTCCACTGGCATCAGGCCGCGCTCGGAGCCGCCCCAGGTGTCCAGGGTCTGGAACTCGACCGGGTGCGCGGCGACGTAGGGCACGTCCAGCTGCGACAGGATCTCCTCCGCGGCGTGGGCGTCGTTGTAGGCCGGGCCGCCGACGAGCGAGAAGCCGGTGAGCGAGACCACGGCGTCGACGACGGCATGGCCGTCCTTCAGGAAGAACTGCTCGATCGCCGGGCGCGAGTCCAGCCCCGCCGCGAAGGCCGGCACGACGCGCAGGCCGCGCGCTTCCAGCGCCGCGATGACGCCGTCGTAGTGGCCGGCATTGCCCGAGAGCAGGTAGGAGCGCAGCAGCAGCACGCCCACCGTGCCCTTGGCGGCCGCGCCCGCCGGCCGCGGCAGCTGCGCCGCTTCCTCGGCCAGGCGGCCCTTCATGCGCGGGTGGTAGACGCCGACCTCGGGGTAGTCGACCGGCGCCTGCACCTTGGCCTGGCCGCGCAGCACGCGCCTCGGGCCGTCGGCGCCGCGTTCGATGACGTGGCGCACGAGGTTGAGCATGTTCTCCTCGGACCCGCCGAGGAAGTATTGCAGCGACATGAAATAGGCGCGCACGTCCTGCGCCGTGCCGGGGATGAAGCGCAGCAGCTGCGGGATGCGGCGCAGCATCTTCATCTGCGCGGCGCCGCCGGTGGCCTTCTTGTCCTTGTTGCCGCGCAGGCGCTTGAGCAGCGCCATCGGCCCGCTGGCCGGCTTGCCCATGTCGAAGGCACCGAGCCGGGTGAGCTTCACGACCTCGGCCGCCGAGGCCAGGCAGATCATGGCGTCGCACTGCTCGCGGCGCGCGCGCAGGTCGTCGAGGATGGGCAGGAAGTGGTCTTCCATGAACAGCATGCCGACGACGACGATGTCGGCGGCGGCGATGTCGGCCTTCACGCGCGCAATCGCCGCTTCGTTGCCGGCGTACTCGCTGGCGGCGTGCAGGGTGAGCTCAAGGCCGGGAAAGTCGCGCAGCAGCTGCGGCCGCACCCGACCGGTGGCGCCCGCCAGATGGGTGTCCATGCTGACCATGCAGACATGGATGGGCTCGCCCGCCGCGACGCCTGGGCGGCCGCGCAGGGGCTCAGCGGCCGAAGTGGGCTTTGGCGTCATACAGGGTGTCCACGGTGATGGTCGCCAGGCCGCGTTCGGCGGCGAAGCGTTCGGTGTTGCGGCGGGCCTTGCCGCGCACGAAGAAGGGGATCTTCTGCAGTTCCCGGGTCGCGTCGGCGGCCCAGGTGGCGATGGCCACCACGTTGGCGGCGCCCTCACCGTCGGGCTGCGGCTGGTCGGCCAGTTCGGGGGCGGTGTCGACCGCCTGGGTGGCCACGGCCGCTGCCGGCACGCCGCCGCTGCGGCCCAGGTGCGAGGCGGCGGCGCCGTCGTGGAATTCGAAGTCGCCGCGGAACATCGTCAGCAGGTGCTCTTCCAGGCCCATCATCAGCGGGTGGACCCAGGTGTCGAACATCACGTTCGCGCCCTCGAAGCCCATCTGCGGCGAGTAGCGCGCCGGGAAGTCCTGCACGTGCATGGGCGCGGAGATCACGGCGCAGGGGATGCCCAGGCGCTTGGCGATGTGGCGTTCCATCTGCGTGCCCAGCACCAGCTCGGGCTGCAGCTCGGCGACCTTGGCCTCGACCTCCAGATAGTCGTCGCTGATGAGCGGCTCGACGCCGTAGAGCTTGGCCGCCTCGCGCACTTCGCGCGCGAACTCGCGGCTGTAGGTGCCGATGCCGACCACCGTGAAGCCGAGCTCGCGCGCCGCGACGCGTGCCGCCGCCACCGCGTGGGTGGCGTCGCCGAAGACGAAGACGCGCTTGCCGGTGAGGTAGGTGGAGTCGATCGAGCGCGAGTACCAGGGCGAGCGGGCGCGCGGGTCGTCCAGCACTTCGCGCACGGCCTCGGCGTCGCAGCCGGCCAGCGCAGCCACCTCGGCGATGAACTCGCGCGTGGCGCCGACGCCGATGGGCACCGTCTTCACGGCGGGCTGGCCGAAGTTGCGCTGCAGCCATTGCGCCGCCTGGCCTGCGACCTCGGGGTACATGACGATGTTGAAGTCGGCGTCGCCCAGGCGGGCGAGGTCGGCGGGCGTGGCGTTCAACGGTGCGACGACGTTGATCCCGACGCCCAGCTGGCCCAGCAGCCGGGTGACCTCGGCGACGTCGTCGCGGTGGCGGAAGCCCAGTGCGGTGGGGCCGAGCA
>CAIWPS010000403.1 GCA_903914615.1 uncultured beta proteobacterium
CCGCTCCAGTCCTAATCCGCCGGGCTGGCCTCCAGCTCACCGCCCCCAATCCGCTCCTCCACCAGCGCCAGGTACGTCTCCAGAAAGTGCGCCCGCGCAAAGCTCTCCCGCTCCTGCGCCTCCAGCTCCCGCAACTCCTGCGCCATGCCCACATGCGTATACAGCAGCGGCGGCTGCTTCGGCACCAGGTCTGTGTGGTTAAACACCCGATACGTTCGCGGAACCACCGCATCATACTGCTCGCGAAACTCCCCGCAACCCACCCGCGGGCTGGCAAACGTATACACCTCCGGCGCTCCCACACCCCCGTTCAGCGCCACGTCCAGCCCCAGCAGCGTCGCCAGCGCTCCCCCCAGGCTGTGTCCGGTAATCGTCACGCCGCCTGCACCCGCCATCTCGGCAACCACCTCCACCACCGCCTTCGCGCTGCGCGCTGCCCCCACCCGCAACGACCTGTAAATCGCCGTAAACCCGTCTTCCGTCCGCCCCTTGCCGCCCGTGATCGGATTCTTCGCCCACCCAAACTCCAGGTCCTTGAACCACTCAAAAATCCCCTCGGTCCCGCGCAGCACTGTGAGTACAGGAATTAAGTGATACTGGCGGGATATGGCGGGCGGCGGCGGGATTCGGTGGGATTGACGCGGGTTTTCGGTAATTTCGGCGAAAACGCGTGCCAACGGCAATACAGGCGATAGTTGATACTGGCGGGGCTCCGTTCGCTTGGATTTTCTCGTAAGTTGTTGATTCTTCGTTGCAATCCAAGCGAACCGGGCGAACAGCGTTCGTTTGGATCGCAGTAGTGAAAGCGAAAACCGCAAAAACCCGCGTCAATTGCGGCGAATCAGCACTTTTAATCCAAACGAACACCGTCTAAACGGCCGAATTCAGTCGGCTTCCATTTTTGGAAGGCGCTACCGGATTACTCGCCAGTTGAGCGTTGCCGCCGCTGGCGTCAAGCTACCTGCGGTGGGGTTGCACACGAGGAAATTGACGTTGCCGGACGTGGGATAGGCGAGGACGTGCAGCCCAGCTGTATAGCCCGTTCCCGGCGCGGCATTGAAGGCCCAGGAGATCGTGTCAGTGGTGGCGGCACTGGTTGCGGTTGTGGTCACCACAGAGGCACAGGTTCCAGCCGTAACCGCGCTGGTTCCAAGCGCTGAAGTGCCTGCCGCGATTTCCAGCGGAATCGTCCCGCTTGAGTCCTGCAAGGTCAGCGTTCGCTGGTTTCCGTAGCTCGCAGCGCCGCATAGCGTTGAGGCGTAACCCGGCGTCGAAGTTCCCGTCTCCTTGAGCTTCAGGCAGGTGGTTGCGACGTTGGAGAATTGCCCATCAGGAGGCGTAGAACTCCACATATCGACAGGCAGGCCCACCAGGTAGCTGTAATTGGTGCCACTCGAATCTGTGCAAGCCAAAGTGGTAATCGTCGAGCCACCAGACTGCGAGCAAGTCGTCCCGGACGGAGCCGTAAATGTCCCCGCCGTCACTGTCAGCTTGAGCCCGGTTCCAGTGCCTCCGGTCGTAGTCAGGTTCGTGCCACTGGAGCAATTCGTGCCCGCGCTCGTGATGCTACTCACACTGCTCGGAACGCCCGAGGTCGTATTGACAACCACAGTCGCGCCACAGGCCAGCGTCACTGTATCTGTGCCGGTGCCGCCGCTGTCGTATCCGCTCCCGGCAGTGCCGATGCTGGCTGCGGTGATTGGCGAGCTTCCGATGGTGTAGACGGTGCCCACGCCGTTGCTCATGAACTCCGCCAGCGCCCCATTGTTGCCGCCGAAGAGTGTGATGGTGTAAGTGTTCGAGCCGCCCGCACTCAGATAGCCCTGGGGCGCGTGGTAGAAACTTCCAGGGTTTCGCAGGTAAGGGACACCCGAGTAATCGTAACTGCGGTATCGCATCACATAAATCAAAGAATTGGTGGGCAGATTAACCGGGATTCCACCGTTGCCGACTGTCAGAGATACCTGATAGCCCCCCGCACCGCCAGGGGTGGCCGTCAGCAATCCAGGCCAGCATCCAACGCCAGCCACGCACAGAATATCCGAAAGCGCGGCATAGCTGGAATTGCCCCGGATATCAACCGTGTTTGTCGTCAACGATGTGAGCGTGACCGTCCCGGTCGTCCCGGCAGTGTAAGGGCCACTGAGGCTCCCGACAAATTGCACCTTGAAGTAGTTGAGGTCTTCAGCCCACAGAGGATAGCAGTAGGTTGCGACGGAGCCAGTGTTCCAATAACCGCACACCGAGCGCCAGTTATTCGCCGCCTGCTCGCTGAAGTAGGGGTCGAAGTTCGTCAAGTTTGACCAGGTGAATTCGTTGTAGGTCCCGCCAGTCGTCAGATTCTGGGCTGGACGATCCGGCACAAGAAATGTTGGCTGCGCAGTAATCGACGAGAACAACGCCCCGAGGTAGTTGTCCTCCAGATAGCCGTTCGGGTGGAGCGCGTCAACCATGCCACCAGGCGTGGTGGGAGACGCATAGTGCCCGTAAATCAAATCCTGGGTATTCAGCACCTTCAACGTCGGGAAGGTCGTCGCAGCCATCTTCAGCACCGCGCCGCCAGCATAATTCATGGCGTCGGTCATCCATTGCGACATCCAAAGGTTCGTAAACATCACCGGCTCGCCGGAAGAGTGCGCGTTTGCGGTGGTGAACGAAAGGTTGCAGGTGTAGTGGGTGTTATCTGTGACATTGGCCGAGAAAGCGGTGACCGTCACAGTTTCTTGATTGCCGCCGCCATAGTTGAGGACAACCTGGAAGGTGTTGCCATTTGAGGTCAACTCAAAAGGAGCGCCGGGGCCAATCCAGAACGGGCAGTACGTTTGGCCTGTCGGGTTAGTGAGGGTTACCGAATTTGCGCCGGCAGAAATCGAGCCCGAAAGTGTCGGCGCGGCAATAGTTCCGGCAGCGCAGTTACCCGTGCCAGTCTGGCCCGCTTGGCACATGGCGTTGTTGCCGCTGTTGCCGAGAGGAACCCCGGCAGCATTGACCGCGTTCGGGACGATGTATACCATCGGGATTCCCGAGAGCCCGCTATATCCCTGAACGCTCGAAAGCACGCTCTTGACCAATGCAACGAAAGTAGGAAGGTTGGTCTTGTTAAGCCGCCAGTCATTGATTCCAGCGCGCATGACAAACGCGGGAGTGTATCCCGCAGCAGCTTTCGCAGACATCACGGCGAGGGTATTTGTCAGAGCCGTTCCGCTCATGCTCGAAAGGGTGGCGCCAGGGTTGCCGTTTCGTGTTGCGTTCGGGCTGATAACGCCAGTGCCTGACCAACTTCCGCCTGTGGTGCAATTCACTGTGGCCGAGCCCGAAGCATATGCAATCGTGACGGTCGTCGCGGTCGCGGAGACAATTATGGCATACCGCTCATTGAACTCTTCCTGCGTGAGCGATCCGGTGACGACGATCGGCCCGTTTGTTTGGACGTAATCTCCCGCCACAGCCCAGCCTGTCGAATTGTCCACCGTGAAGACGTAGTTATTGCTCGAACAGGTATAGGGCGAAGTCAGCTTTTTGATGAGCATGGTGCCATAAAGCGGCTGACCTGGAAGCTGCGAGGTCGCGTACCAAAGCCCCAGGTCTCCCTGGTCGTAGGCGACTGTCGAATCACCAAAGCGGTTATAGTCAATGCCACCGCCGAAGTTCCCGGTCGAGCCGGTGCCGTACAGCCCCGGAATAGCTTTGTCCAGGGAAAGCTGATTACCTGTCGCACCAGCAGTTCCGAGCCCGCCGCTTTGGTTGTAGATGCTGGCGTTGGTCGTGTCGGTACTGCCGAACGTGCTGCCAGCGGTGTAACCGTTGGTGACGATATACGAATAGCCGCCGTTAGTGAAAAGGTCGCCTGCCGCGTAGGTCGTGCCGCCTGCCCACGCACCGCGCCAGTTGCCAGGGAGCCCCGGCGAACCTCGCGGAATCGTGAAGTTCAACACCACCGCCCCAGACGTGCCGCCGTTCGTCACAGCGGCACTCGTTCCCGCCGCTCCCGTGGTCACAGTGCCCACTGAGACTGTCGCCGCCGCCCCGGTGGCACCAGTCGCTCCAGTCGGGCCAGTCGGGCCGCTTTGCACCAGCGCCGCGGGTGCCATATTCGGCACGTAGCTATCGTAGGACCAGCTGGTGCCTGTAGGCTGTGCGCAGATCTGCCCCGGCGTCGGAATCGACTGCCCGGTAATCGAGTCAAACAGCGTGATGTGATAGCAGAGGTTTGGGTTGGAGGCCAGCGCATCCACAACTTTGCAGGTGCCTCCGCCCGTCGCCGTCGTCACCGCGCCCGCCACCACATAGCAGCTCGCCGCGCGGTAAAACATACCCCGCGCCGCCATCGCGTTGCCGAAGTTGTCACCAGGCGTAAAGGTGATCTTTCCGCTGGCCAGCGCATTGCCTCCGGCGTCGAGTATGTTGGACGCGGTGATGGTCGTATAGGCAGGCTGCGCAATGGCGCAGACGGGAAGCAGCAAGAGCAAGAGCGCGAGAAGTTTTTTCACAGGGTACCTGCCTGGGCCAGCTCAATCGCCGCCCAAGTGGTGCTGGTGGGCGCGGCGGGAAGAACGAAGTTGGAAAATTTGCCAAAGGGGCATATCTGCTCGCCCTCGGCGGTGTAGAAGAATGCGCCGTAAGTGGCGGCGGGATTGTCCAGCGAATCCGTGGTGGACTCAAGCGTGAGCGCGCCAATGGTGAGTGTGGTGCCGCTCAGGGTGCAGGCTGCAGCCGTGTAGAAGTTACCCGCGACGGTCTGGTCCTGGCTGGGATTTCCCTGGGCCACAATCGCGCCATCGGCAGCTTCAAAACTCGCCAGGGGATATACGCGCAACTGCACGTCGCTGTCGCGCTGCCAGTTGGGGATGGAGACTGATGCGATGGAGATAGAGGCCATAATCTCCATCAAGAATGGGCTTTTGGAAACTATGGCAGGTAGCAAGGCTGCGAAGAGTAGCTTCGCTGCGAATTCGCAATCAGAAGCGCCGCTTCACCGGCCGAGAGCAAGCATCAAGGTACTCCAGGAAGCTCTTTCGGCTGATCCGCCAATAGCCACCCTTCACCAGTTGGTAGGCGTCGAACTTTCCTTCTTCAATCAAGTTCACCACGCTGGTTCGATGCTCGTAGGCAAGCGCCTCCAGCGTGTCCTCCGGCCCTATCGTGTCGCTCAACGGAAAAGGCAGAATATCCTCGTCGCGGTGGCGCAGAAGCTTCGACGCCAATTGGGGCCGGCGATCCTTGATGCAGAACTTGATGCGCAGCTCGTCGCAGTACTCCACGATGGACGAGTACTTGACCCGCTTCCGCTTGCGTTTGCTGTAGTCGATCATCTCGATCAGGCCCAGCGCGTGCATGTTCAGGATGGTGCCATGGCTGACACCGAGGATTGCCATCGCGCGCTTCACATCAATCCACTCGCGCTCACAAAAGGGCAGGATGAACTGGTTCGGATTAACTGGCATTGGGCTTCACCCACAGTCCTTTCGCCACCAGCATGCCCTTCAGCGCCCAGCGGACGCTGTTGGCATCGGCAGTGGTTGTGATGGTCGTCCTGGCGCGCTTGCGCAGGGGAGACCGGGGCGAGCACAGCCACGCATCAAACTGCGCCCGGTTCCATCCCAGGCGCAGGTAGTAGCTCTCGATTGTGGCCAGATCAGCCGCTGACGCCACTTGTGGCGCGTTCTGGTACTCCGCGCCATCGTGTCGGCCGTCGAGCCCGGCACGCCGCCCCTGTGCGCCGCTGCGGCGGCATTTTGCCGGGGCCTTCACCCCGAGCTGGCCCTGCGCCGTATCAATCAACCGCCGCGCCTCGTCAAAGCTGAGGTCGCGGAAGCTCTTGACCGCCCGGCCGGTCAACTCGCTGGCCCATTGCAGGCGGCCGTCGCGGCTTTCGCTTTCCTGCGTGTGCCTCGCCAGTTGGCTGTACACGGTCTGGAGCCGCGTCAGTTGGTGCTTTGTGATCCGTCCGAACTGGGTCATGGTGAACCTCCCCTGGCCTGGCTTTATATCCGCACTCCGGGCACCGCTTTTTGCCTGCCCGGATGTCTGCGCGGAGCTGGTTGCGCGAGTCGTTGCGGTCTAGGCGCCTGCACTCGGTGCAGCAGAATCGGTTGTCGTTTTTGACGGTGTTTCTGCATCCGAACCGCTGACACTGGCGCACGAGACTTTCTCCTGTCGGTTGAGGGCTAAAAGGGCATACCCGGCAATGTCCAGCCAGGGCGATTCGCCGCTGGGGTCGTTGGCGCGGGCCACGCGGCTCAGCTTGTCCCACACTCGCGCCAACACCAGGGCGTCGTCGAGCTGCGCCGCTGCGACCCCATTCGGATACAGAATGCGCAGCGCGTCCCCGGCCGTGGAGAAGCTGTCGCCATACGCCTGGTTCTTGCGCTCCACCAGGTCGCCCACCTGCATGCCCAGCTTGGCAAAGCCAGAGAGCGTGTCCCTGACGTCGACGGCGAGGTAAAGCTCAGGCCCCCACACCTCTGTCAAGGTCTCTTCCGGGGCGGGCTCGGGATATGGGTCTGCCATGAGCCCGGCAGCCAGCTCGGCAATCGCGTCGTCGTTGACCGGCACCGATACGGATATCTGATTCGCCACAGCAGAGGCCTCGGCGATCGGCGGCGCAAGCACGATCTTCGTCTCTGGCAACGGTGCGGCCTTCTTTGTTTTCGCAGGCTTCTTGGCCTTCCCGGCTTTGCTGTTCTTCCAGGTGCTGCCGGGATTCTTGTAGCCGTGCGTGTACTTGCAGAAAGGGTCACCGTCGTAGGCCGGGTGCTTGCATCCGGGGTACGCGCAAGAGTGTCCATCTGTGCGTTTTGGAATCATGGTCGTCTCCTCAATTGGTTCAGGGGTTGGGGCCGTCTCAGGGATCGGCTCGGGTTCGGGAAAACGAAACGATTTTGGGACGGATTCCGAGATAACGAAATCAGCGCAAGAGGTTTCGTTATCGCCTTTCAGCTCAAAGCTGGCGGGCAGGCAAATTGGCTCTTTGGCCGGAAGCGTGGTGAAGTCAATTTTGGCGTAATAGGGCACGTCGCGGTCAGCCGGGGCAACGTAAGGCACCGTCCGCGCCATGCCGGCAGCCTCCGGCGTCAGCCGGATCACCGGTGCCAGCGCGGGCTCCTCAATCACCTCGCCAAAAATGTTGCGGGGCAGCGCCACGCTGGCGGAGTGGCAACGGTCATAGACGCAGACCTCATCCATGGCACACTCGCGGCACACCGGCACCTGGTCTCCGGCCGCATCTTCGGCATACAGCAGAGCCTCGCAGCGGTGACCACGTTCGCGGCAGGGTTTGCACTCCTGGTGACGGGGCGGGCGGCTCATGCAACCCTCCGGTCTGCGGCGGCGTCGGCGCGGCGGGGCTGGCGGCCACGGCGGCCGGCTTTCACCGGGGCCAGCGCCTGGGTGGCATCCTCCATCAGCAGTTGGTGCAGCCGCTCCACGCGCAGCGCGTTCTTGGCGGTGATCAGCGGGCGACGGTAGAAGTGGATGGTGCGCCCCTTGAAGCCCAGCTTGCGGCTCAGCAGACGCAGGGTGAAGCCCTCGCCGCGCAGCTCATCAATCAGCGCATCGGTGCGGCGGCCGTCGACGTAACTGCCATCGGCGCAGGCCTCCACCGTCACGGCCATAATGCGGCGCTCGGTGCTCTCGCGGATATGCTTCTTCAGGCCGCTGGCGACATGCGCGATCGTCTCGTGGCGTACGCCACTGGCGGCGGAAACGCTGCGCTTGCCCACGCCAGCTTTGCGCAGATCCACCAGGTGCTGGCGGGCCAGCTCGGCGCTCACCACGTAATCGGTCACGCCCAGGGCCTTCAGGCTTGCCCGCGTGCTGACGTAGGCGGAGTTGGCCAAGCCACATGCCAGGCACCGGCATCCGCATCGGTACCGCGTCCGGGTGCCGTGCGCGTGGCGCTCGGCCAGATCTGCCAGGGGCTTCATGTAAGGCAGCGTCATAGCGCACCCACTTCCCGGAGCAGGTTGCGCTCCCAGTCGGCCAGCGGCGCAATGCCGGTAGCGTGCTTGGCGCGGACGCGCTCCACCACCTCCGGCCCCCACATCTCGGCCAGGGTCTCTTCCGGGGCGGGCTCGGGGTTCAGGATGCCGAAGGGGATCTCGTCCTGCGTCATGCCCACTGTGGCTTCTGACGCCAGGCGCTTGGGGCGGCGATAGCGGTCCAGCGGCGCGGCCGCATAGCGCAGCACCCCGCCAATCCAGATGTAGATGCGCTCGGCCGGGGCGTGGTCCTCAGAGATCAGCCGGTAGAGCAGGCACTTGGCCAGGGTCACCATGGAGAGCGCCGGGTTGGCCTTCAGGAACTGGCCCAGCGCGCCGGCGTCGGCCGCGCCCCAGGGCATGTCGAGCGTGGGGTTCTCGCGCTTCCAGTAGGTCACCAGCAGCGCCTTTGCCTCGGCGTGGCGCGGATCTGGTGTGCGGTTGCGGGGTTTCCGGGTCATCGGGCTTCCTTTCGTGCTTTGGCGGCAGCGGCCTTGCAGCGGCGGGCGGCGGCCTTGGCGGCTTTCGAGCGCCGTACGGCAGATGCGAAAAATGCTTCTGGGTCGCGGTCATAAGCAGTCATGCGGCGGTGCAGTCCGGCGATCTGGTCATGTACCTTCGCGCTGGTAATCATTCGCATAAACTCCTCTTCCGGGATGTTCCAGTTGCTGTATTCGAGCCAGCGGGTCATGATCTTCACGATGGAGATCAGACCCTCCACACCCAGCTTGCGCAGCTCATGCTCGACACGGGTTCTGGGGCCTTCGCCGCACGGGAAGTGGCTCATGCCGGCACCTCGTTTGCGATGCCGAACTCCAGTTGCGCGGCCTTGATCTTCTGGCGGAAAACCTCAGTTCCTACCAGCGCCAGTCGCCTCTGCACCTGGGCCACGACCTGCTCTGTGGACCCTTTGGGCGTTCCCCGCGCAATCATCATCCCGGCTGTCCATTCGGAGATCACCAGGCAATCAAACGGGTCCTTGTGCAGGAAAAAGTGGAATCCATTGAAGCCGGGAACCGACACCGGCTCAGCCACGACGATACGGATCGCGTTGTCGCGCAAGCGGATATTCAGTCTCATGCCACCACCCCATCAGCAACCGCGCGTTCGGTCAGGTTTAGTTGCCCCATCAGCTCCGCCATCTCGTGCTGGTCGAGTAGGACATTGGCACGCGCCAGATGCTTGAGCGCCTGGTTGATGTGGGGCGTCGCGCTGGCCAGCCGTTCACTCTTGGTGATGGCCAGGTAGTAGCCCGGCTGCGAGCTGTCGCGGCTGCTGCCGATCGGCAGGCGAAAGCGGATGGTCAGGTCCGCAATCTCTTCCTTCACCGTCCGCGGACTCAGCTTCAGCCGTTCGCCTATCTCGCCAATCGAGATAGCCCGGCTCAGCCCCCGGCGCATCCGCAGCAGGTGCAGCAGCGCGCGCTGGTTTTCGCTGGGCGCGTAGGTGTACCGGCCGGTCAACACGTCCATAATCTGCCGGTCAATCAGCAGCTCGCGGTCTTCCGGCGTATCAAAGGAGGCAAAAAGGTTGCTCTGCGCGGCGCTCATTGGATCATCTCCGTGCGCATGGGCAGCGCCAGGTCCCCGGCCTTCGGCTGTGGCGGCCCGTTAATCTCGGCCTTGGCTGCTCGCATCGTCGCGTCCACAATCTGGAAAGATTCGCTCAAGCAGTAGGAGGCGGCGTGGAACTGCGCAGCGTTGCGCTTGGCAATGGCATCGCGCAGGAAGTTGACCAGCGCTGCGGAGCGGAGCAGGTGCTTTTCGGCAACCTCCAGCAGCGCGTCGACTTTGATATGGGACTCGTTCGGGACGTTCATCGAGCCTTCCTTTCGTTGACCAAATAGGCGGTATTGAAGTCGCGGCCGACATGCCAGCCGGGCTGGTGGGGGCATCGGTAGGGCTTGAGTGCGAATTCATCCTTGACGCTGCCCGCACGGTGGCGAGGCGAAAAGAGCAGCACGCCGATATAGCTGCGAGCGTCTGCCTTCGACTTGAGGAGCAGCTTGTTGCAGGTGTCACAGAAGTGGGAATCGGCCAACTTGGCCCGCGCCGCATCAACCTCTGCGAAGGTCACATCCTCGACCCGGTGGCGAGGCATCGGCTTGTCCTCGGTTCGAGGCCCCATCGTCACGCCCCGCTTCCGCAGGGTCTCCCGCACTTCTTCCGGGGCCGTATCCGCACCGGCAACCACGTCCCCCAAGCGATAGAACTTGAATCCGCCTCCGCCACTCCATGCCATCGCCACTACCTCCCTTCCATCTCCTGCTGCAGCAGCGCCAGCTTCTCCCCGGCGCGTTGCAGATTGCGGCCGATCGCGGGCATCAACTCCACCGGCATCGGCGTTGGCGGTATGCGCAGGGCGTGGCGCTTCACCATCTGCATCAGGCTCAATGCGTCTTCCATCGAGGCGTAGGCGTCGTGGAAAAGCGTCTCGGCTTGCTTGGGGTCGCGGGGCTCGGTCATGCCTTCACCTCGGGCTCCTCAGCCGTCCCGTGCTGCCGGATCAGCTTGATGGCAAGGTTCACCACGTCGCGGTGCCAGGCGGCCGGGTTGTCACGCAGCGGGTAGCCCAGCGCCTCATGCAGCAGGCGAATCGACTCGACATACGTCGCCAGAACGCCGTTTAGCGATTCCACGGTCTGCTGGAGTTGCAAACCGAAGTCCTGGGCTTCGCGGCGGGTCATCTTCCTCACCTCGCTCCGCTGCGGCGGCACCTGGCCGGCATAGGTGCGGCGATTCTGGTCAAACGGCATGAAGATGCGGGCGGGGCCTTTTATGGGTCCAGAGGTCATGCCTGCACCGCCTGGGCGAGGGGGCTGTTGGGGGTGGCGTCGGGGTACTGGTACGGCACCGGTTGCGCATCGTCGTCATCGCGCCACTCTGCGCCCAGGGACCACGCCATAAAGACCCGCGCCTTCAGCTCGACATCATTCTCGTTCCACCAGGAGTCCAGCTCGGCTTCGCTCACAAAGATGCTGGTCACGGCGGGGACGTACTCTGCTTCGTCCCGCCGAAGGACGCTGGTTGTCGCGTCTTCGGCCTTTACTGCCATTTGGTCGTACTGGAATGGGGCGAGCTGTATCCTGCCGCGCTCGGTGATTTCCCAGCGCAACCAGCGGCTGGGGGCGGTCAGGGGATCGCGGTCAATCGAGACCCAGTTCAGGCGCTCCAGGCGCTGCATCTCCGCCAGCAGCGTGTCTTTGTCGAAGTGGTGGAAGCCAAGGCGCATGAGCCCGGCCTGGAGAAGAGTGAGGCCGACTGAGTGCTTCTCGGCCGCGAGGATCTGGAGCACTTGAACGTCCAGACCCGCATTCACGTCAAACGTGTGGTTGTGGTTCATTGGTTGTCCCCGATTCGGTTGCGTGGTTGGTGGTTTACCGGGCGGCTTTCTTGGCCTTCTTAGCCGGTTTGCCGGGGTCCAGAACAGAGACCTTCAGCGAGGGCTTCTTGGGCTTGACGGTGATGCAGCGGCCCCACAGGTTCAGCACCTTCTCGGCCAGCCGCTTGGGCAGGGATTGCGCCTTGAGCGCAGCCTCCGCGCCCTCGACAACCTCGTACTTCGAGCGCAGCGTGAAGAGCCGGGCGAAGTACTCGCCGTAGCCGTTGGCCTCCAGTGCTTCCTTCAGGGTCTCCACGCGGTCGTCCTGAATGGTCAAAACGTCCGACTTGGTCACCGTGAACTCCGAGAGGCGTCCCGCCAGGCGGCGGCTCTTCTCGGCGTGGGGCGGCACGGTGCCCCAGAGCTCGACCAGGGCGATGGCTTCCGCCTCAACGGCTTCCAGGCTGGCGACGGCCTCCGCCTTGGTCTGGCGGGCGAGGGCGTACCGGCTGGCCAGCTCGTCAATGGCCTCCGGAGTGGGGCGGGTTGGTGTGACTGGAATTGCCAGAGCAGTGGTCATTTCGCTTGCCTTTCGGTGTTGGAGTTGAGGGATTCCAGCCAGGCGCTGAGGCGCTTGTGCGCGCACTCCTGGCCGCAGATGTCTTCGATTTGCGTGAGCCCACCGGATTGGAAGTCTGGGTCTTTCGAGAACATCAATCCGCCATCCAGACGCGATACGGACGGGCTCACCTTCAGCCAGTGGTTGGTCTCGCCCTTGAGCTTTCCGCAAACGTCGCACTTGACGGCCTGGACGATCATCGGCGCACCGCCTTCTCGCACTCCGGGCAGTGGTCATCCAGTCCCGGCCGGCAGGCGTTTGCCGCAATAAACCAACCCTCTTTGCGCAGCTCTTTTTTGAACTCCGCGAGGGTCATCAACGACAGGTCCTGCGTCGAGACGGCCTTGCATTTGTCGCAGGTAACAACGGCAATCTGCTCGATCATCGGGCACCCCCGCAGATTGCGAAGAAGAAGTAGAGCGCCGCGCTCACCAGCACAAAGGTGCAGGTGTTGTTGAGGCGGCTGTCGATGTTATGGCTCACTGGATACCCCCGAGTATCTGGTTGAGACTGCCGTTGCGGATGGCCTCCGCCACGGCCAGCATCCCGAGGATGCCCAGCGCGGCGACGGCGAAGAGAAGCACGTTTTGAAGCACGAAACGAAACTGGCTCTGCGGGCTCATGCGGCACCTGCTTCCTGCAGCTCGGGCTGCGCGGCTGCTTCCACTGCCGGCGCGGCCATGGCGGCTTTGGCGCTGCGGATGGCATCGAACAAGGCGCGGGCGCTGATGTACCGCACCCGCTTGCTGTCGCGCATGGTCTCGGTCATGGCCTCGTCGATGGTGTCGTCCACGTCGCGGCGGCTCATGGGGCCCAGCTGCTCCAGCAGGATGTCCTCGGCCTCGCGGTGGCTGGGGCCGGTGAGCAGGTGCGTCTTGCGCAGCCGGCTGCGCCACTGCTCCATCTGCCAGTGCTGCAAGGTCACGCTGAGGTTGTGGCTGCCGCCCAGGATCACGCCAAAATAAGGCGGCTCGTCCAGCAGTTGCCGCAGCACTTCCAGGCCGGTCTTCGAGAGCGCCTGGGCCTCGTCCACAATCAGCACCGTGCGGCGGCCGGAAAGGAAGAACCGCAGCTTGCGGATCATCTGGTCGATGTTTCCCCGGCTGGGGATGCCGGCGCGAATGCAGCACTCCACCAGGAAGCTCGACGGAGCCTGTTCGCAGCGCACCCGCATGTACACGGCATGGCCCTTGGCATGGTCATTGATCTCGGCGGCCACGCGGCGGAAGCTGTGCGTCTTCTGCGTCCCAGGCGGTCCATCCACCAGGTAGGCCACGCCGTTCTCCATGGCATCCAACACGCTGGCGCGGATGGTGGCAAAGTCGCTTGTCTGGTAGTGGGGCCGGTTGAGAAAGTCGTCGTGGGTTTCGTCCCACTGGTCCAGGTAGTCCTTCACCTTCGCCCGGATGCTGAGGCTGTTGTCCTGCGCGTGGGGCACGTTGGCCCCGTAGCTGCCGCTGGTCCATACCCGCAGCGTCCCAATAGGGATGCCCATCAGCTCGGCCATCTCGCTCTGGGTCAGCCCGGACTCCAGCAGGAAGTTGCGGGCGCGGCGGATCAGCTCCGCGTCACTCGGCAACCCCAGCGCTTTCAGATATTGCATCCGGTCCCTTGCGATGCTCATGCCTGTTGTCTCCTGAGTCGTGCAGCAAGCCGGTCCGCGATGTCCCCGCTGTGGAGTTTGGTCTCGTGGGGCTTTGGCGCGTCGGCGGTAAACGTGCGGTGGGTAAGCGCCCCGTCAAGCGACTGGGGCAGGCTGGGGGAGTTGGCAAAGCTGTCGGCGGCCGTGGCGGCCAGGTGCTCCACCTCGCTGGTTGCGCCAATCTGGCGGGCGGCCAGGGTGATGCCGCGGAGTGTGGCGCGGTCCTGCTTTTCGAGGTGTCGGCGTGCTGCCATGCTGGCGGCAATTGCAGGGCCGGCCAGCGCGTTTGACTGCGCCTGGAAGCACTCCGCCCGCGCCCAGGTCACCAGGCAGCCATCCTCATCCAGCACGGCCACCGCCTCGGGGTCCAGTGGGTCGTAGGCCACAATCACCTGAGTCCGGTTGCGGCGGTGCATCGCGTCATAGCTCTCCGCGTCGTAGCCCACATAGCGCCGGTTGGCCAAAGTAATCGAGCCCTCCATCACTGTCCGCGTCTCCCGCTCAGCCAGCATCATCGCCAGCAGATGTGGCTCGGGAACCGGCTTCTGGTTCGGGTTGCGCTCGGCGGCAAAGACCTCGGCCGGGGTGCGGCCGTCCATGCCCACGCCGCTGTGCGGGGTGCTGTGGTACTCCTCCAGCCAGGCCACAAAGCAGGCGATAAACATGCTGGCGCGCGGATGCTGGCTGCGCTCCACCTGGCCGTGGCGCATCAGCTTGCGGTGGCTGGCCATGGCGGCCTCGGTCAGATCCGGGCGGCGGCTGGGATTGCCGGCTGTGTAGGTGGGCCACTTGCGGTCGAAGCGCTCATGCATCGTCCGGAAAAACCGCTCGACGTGCTTGGACTGCGGGTGCCGCACGATGCAGTGGGTCACCGCGATATCCAGCCGCGCCATCAGGCCCAGCTTTTCGAGACCTGCCAGCTCCTGCCGGTACCAGTCAGCCGGAGCCATGCCGCTCTCGCGCAGCCAGGCGGGAATCGCGCCCTTGGCCACCTTCAGGTAGTCCTTGCCGTTATCGCAGTAGAAGCTCTCGGGCGGTCCAAACTGGCTCACGGCCCGGCGCATGGCGGTGCCGATCGAGCGGCTGCTGCCTTCCCACGCCCAGGAGTAGCCCACCAGGTACCGGCTGCGGTAATCGAGCAGCGCGGTCAGGCGCAGACGAATGGGCGTGCCAAAGGGCTGCTCCGGGAAGAGATCGTTCATCACTTCCACGTCGTGCAGGGCGTGGTCGCTGAGCCAGATCTGGTTGGCGTATTCGGTGTAGCCACGGCGGATGTACGGGGCGCACATCTCGCGGTAGCGGGTGGCTCCCTCGCGGGCCAGAATCTTGAGCGCCGGGGTGATCGACTGGAGCGCCGCGCGCACCGTCTCATAGCTCGGCAGGTCGTCGGCCGGGACGCCCAGCATCTGGTGGTCGCGGCGGATTGCCTCCCAGGCGCACTGGACTGACTGGCGCTGCTCCAGGTAGACATAGGCGGCCAGCATGGCGGCGTCGGGGTAGCGGGAAAAATACCGGCTCGTCCCTTTGTCTGTCCGCGTGCGGTCTGCCAGCGCCGCCCAGCCGCCAGCGGCGTAGCGGGCCTTCCAGCGCTTCAGGGTGGGTACGCTGATTTTGCGCTGGGCCGCAATCCATAGCAGCAGCCGGGCTTCCGAGTTCACCGGCTGTCCGCCCACCTGGTGGGCGGCGTAGCGGCCGGGGTTGGCGCGGAAGTCAAAGAGCGGCTCCAGGATGGCGTAGCGCTCATCCGCCTGGGCAATGTCGGCCGCATCGGTGAGCTGCGTCCGGTTGGGGGCTGGCGGGGTGGTGGCAAAGAGCGGCATCACCAGCGCCGGCCCGGCGATCTGCAAGGCGGCGGGTTTCGCGCCGAGGTGCTTGGCCTGTGCCTCTGCCGGCAGAGAGCCCAGCAAATATTGGCGCTCGGGCCGTCCGTTGGCCAGCTTGTTCTTGGTGGCGCGGCTCACAATGCGCCCGGCCGAGACCTGCGCCTCAAGCCAGCGGGGTGTGTAGCCGGTCAAGCGCAACACCTGCTCCCGCGAGATCCAAACTGCCGGGCCGGTTGTTGGGGTGGCGAAGGCTGCGCTCATCGACGCACCTCCGAGGCCTTCTTGGCAAGAAACGCGGAAGCCTTTTTGCGGTCAAGGAATGCTCGACCGATTGCAATAAGCTCCTCTTCCTCCGGGCCAACCATGCGGAAGCCAGCACGCTTCGCCCGCTCTTCGAGCAGCCGGTAGCTTCCGACGACCTCACAGAAGGCGATATCCCAAGCGGCTGGCCACCGATGCAATTCCTTTGATTCGGCAGTGAAGGCGGTAAGCATGCGGGTAGTAATTCGGCACCCGACGAGAGCGCTCATCGCGTCGGCAATCTGCTCTCGGCTTTGGACCGAGCGCTTGATTTCGCGGGTAATGGTGGCGCGGAGGAGATCCCCGTCTTGGGCGCGGTCTGTTTTCGAGAGGGTCATAGATCGACCCCCTGGAGGCTGCGCTCGATGTAGGCAATGGTCTCTTCGCTGCGCTTGCGAAGGAGGTACTGGCGGCCCAACTCCAGAAGCTTGGCCTCGTCCGTCGTGATGACCTGAAATCCAGACCGCTCCGCATGGCACTTCAGTAGGCGGTAGTCTCCGGTGGCGGCACAGAAGGCGCGCTCCAGCTCGGCTGGGAATTTGAAGTCCTCGGCAGATTCCGCCGTATATCCGTTGAGCCTTCTGACGGTGATTTCTGTCCCCGTCGCCAAACTCATCTCATCCGCAATCTGCTCACGGCTTTTGCCGCACTTTCGGATGGAGTCAATCAATATTCCCCGGACGACGGCGGCGTCATTCATTGCCCCCGGATGCATCGTATCCAGGGCATCTGCAAAAGATAGCTGCCGATTTGCCGCAAAAAATGTCTGGCGATTTGCGCTGGACGGCAGAGAAGCACCGGACGGAGACTTGGCACATGAAGTTTTCACGCAGCCTCCTTCCGATCCTGCTTGCGCTTGCGGCTCCGCAGCTCTGCGGCAAGGGCTTTGGATACCCGAGCGCTGACCCGCTTTCCATGAGCAACCTGGCGAACGTGCTCATGCGACAGCCCGAGGCGACGGGCTACCGCCGTCACCGTCCCCCGGATGCTTGTCGCCTGTGCGAACTCTGCTTTGATGGCTGTAAAATCCACGGTGGGTATCAACTCTCTTTAGTCCTTGAGAGAGGACTTTACGCGGAACCGCTTATGGATGTCAACAAAAAAACGCGCTTGCGCGTAAACACGGAGGCTCGCCCTGAGATTGCTCGGGCGCTTCGTGACGCCAGGAAGCGTCTTGGGTTGACGCAAAGTGAACTAGCAGAGGCACTTGGCAATTCGCAGGGGGCAATTACCCGATGGGAGCGCGCGATTGACAGCCCTCCCATTTCGGCACTCCTCGCCATGGCGAAGCTGGTTGGGGACCAAGATCGAGCCTTTTGGTTAAACGCTGCCGGGGTATCAATGCCGGAACAAACGGCGCAGGACTCCGATATCCGGCGCGTTCCGCTGCTACGGGATGCGGCGGCGGCGGGGACGCCCAGGGCAATTGAAGAGCATGAGATCGAGCGGATGCTGGCGCTGCCTGCGTCCTGGCTTCCAAAAGGTGGTCACCTTTTCGCGGTCAAAGTCAGTGGGGATTCCATGGAGCCCATCATTCTGGACGGGCATATCGTCCTCATTGATACCGAGCAGCGGGATATCAAGAGCCTTGTCGGCAAGATGGTCGCAGCGCGCCAGGCGGGGGATGGGGTGACAATCAAGTGGCTTCGCAAAGACGAAGATATCTATCTGCTGGTGCCACAGCATGTGTCGCCAAAATTCCCGGTCAAAGTCATCCGGGAGCATAATGGCTGGAGTATCGTGGGCGCGGTCGTGAAGTGGATCGGGGAGCCCCCGCCGATCAGAAAGTGAAAGAATGCGAACGAAGAGTCTTCTAGTGCCGATAGCAATCGCTTGCCTTTTTACGGGCTGCAAGAGTGCCCCAAAGCAGATCAACTCCGCAGAAAAGCCGGACGACGGGCCGGTTCTCAAGCGGTTTATTGCACGAACAGACATCATGGTCGTCAAGCATTTTTACCCGGACGCCAAGATGGATGAGGCGGGTGGCCAGAGGTTCCTGGCTCCCGGATACGTGACATCGACACCGATCATTGCCTATGAGCCAGGCAAAGAGTCTGATGCGCGGAAAGGAGTGAAAGAGTTCGTTTCGGCGTCCTATGTGATGCAAAACGAATACAGCCACGCAACCCAGAATTATTCGTTCCTTGACGAAAGTGAAGCCGCCGATCTTGCCACGGCCCTTCAATACATGGAAGAAACGAGAGACGCATGGAAATCGAACAAACCGGCCGATGACGTCGAAGTGACCTTTATATCCAAGGACGGGTTCACCGTTACGCTGCTTCCTCGGGTTGGGGCCGATGGAACCACAATTGCGTTTGCCAGTGGGGCCGCCCTAGTCTCGTTCCCAGCGGACAAAATCGAGACCTTCAAAGGAACGCTTGATGCGGAACTCCAGACACTGAAATCACACGAAAAATAGAAGTCGTGAGAAGTCAGCGGGCGGGTTAACTTTCGCCTTGCTTTCGCCTCCGTTGCGAGCAATACTTGGGGCATGATGGGTCCATTTGCCTGGCCGGGCGGGAAGCGCGCATTGACGCGGGCGCTCCTGGAGCTGATCCCGGAACACCGCATCTATATTGAGGCCTTCGCCGGCAGCGCCAAGCTGCTCTTTGCCAAGGAACCCTCCCGCATGGAGGTAATGAACGACCTGAACGGCGACGTGACCAACTTCTTCCGGGTGGCCAAGCATCGGCCCGCCGAGCTGGCCGAGCGGCTGGAGCTGGAGTGCATCCACGCCGGGCGCTTCCGGGAGCTACGCGCCCTGGGGACCGAGGTCTGCGAGGTGGAGCGGGCGCTGCGCTTTGCCTACCTGTCCTGGTACAGTTTTGGGGCCAAGGGGGAACATTTCGCCTCCGGCTTGGCCAAGAACAGCCGGGGCAAGCGGCCGCTAGGCGGCGTGCGGGAACTGCTGCTGCGTGTGGCTGAGCGGCTGCACTCTGTCCTCATTGAGCAGCGTGACTTCCAGCAGATCCTCGACCGCTACGACGCGGCCGACAGCTTCTTCTATCTGGACCCGCCCTACGTCGCCTACCAGCCCAACGCCCGCTATGAGCCGTTGGCCGAGGGACAGCGGGCCGCGCTCTTCGACCAGTTGGCCGCGCTGAAGGGGAAATTCCTGCTCAGCTTCGACGACCATCCGGAGATCCGCGAGCGGGCGGCGGTGGCTGGCTTCCAGGTGAAGCAGGTTGGGCTGCGGTATTCGCTGGGGTCAACGCAGGGGTCGCGCAGCCGGGAGATACAGGAGCTGTTGGTGGCCAATTACAAGCTGAGTTAGACCATGCCTGAAAAGGCATTTCGCAGCAAAGCTACGCTTTAGACTTCATCTACCCGGATGCGCGCCGGGTAAATACTCTGGCTTCAGACCTGAACGGTCTAGGCACCGCAAACCTTTCTTGAAAGGAGTCTGCGGCGAGCCAGAGCAGCTTGTGGTGGCGATGGGGCCCCGATCCCATCGCCCCCAGGCCAGGGAGCCGGAAGTGAACCAGCGCGAAAGCAAGTTTCTCCAGAACACGGTCCTGGCCGCTCAGCAGACGCAGCGGAGTTATGGCGTTCCGGCCTCGATAACCATCGCCCAGGCGATTCTGGAGTCAGGCTGGGGCGAGTCGGCGCTGGCAGTGAAGGCCAACAATTACTTTGGCATCAAGGCCGCACTTACATCCGAGCCTTATGTCGAGTTTCCCACGACGGAATTTATCAGCGGCCGCCAGGCGCATGTGCTTGGCCGGTTTGCCCGGTACGCTTCGCCGATCGATTGCTTCAAAGCCCATGGCGCACTGCTGGCAACCTCAAAGCGTTACATCGGGGCGATGGCCGTCGCCGCCGATCCCGAGGCATTTGCGGCCCAGCTCCAGGTGTGCGGCTACTCCACCAGCCCTGATTATGCGTCCAGGCTGATTGACCTGATGCGCATCTACGACCTGACCCAATACGACATTTTCGGCCCCATCGACGGGCCGGCGAAAGAGGCAGCAGCATGAGGATGAAACGGATCGCAAAAGAACTGGCGGTGCTGGCAGCGGTGCTGGTTATCAGCCTGGTGGGCATGGCGGCAAACGGCTGCGGCTCGACGATTCACAAGGCCAGCGTCGCGGTCGACGCAATCAGCATCGGCCTGCAAACGACGGCGCAGGTGAATGGCGACCTCTTTGGAGCCGGGGGAGAAACCCTGGACGAGCGCCAGCAAGTGGCCCTGGCGATTCACCGCGCGGCCAAGGCCAATGACACCTTGACCAACACGCTCAAAGCCGCAGCCGCCAACGGAACGCAGCTGACCCCGGCGCTGATTCTGGCCGACTTCAACGTGCTCGCTGATGCGGTCAATGACCTGGAAGCGAACGGGGTGCTCAAGATATCCAACCCCGCGTCCAGAGCGAAACTGGAAGAAGTACTCGGTGCGATAAAAGCCCAGATTGCCATTATCCAGGCGCTGATTGGCGCACAGGCCAGCAACGCCTCGCCAAGCCATGGCCTGCCGCTGGCGCCTCTCGCTCCCCTCGCCCCTTTGCTTGCCGGTGGACTGGTGGTGACGCCGGCGCTGATTGAGGAGCTGGCAGTGCTGGCGGCGCAGTTGGTGTCAAAGGTGGAGGAAATGCGCGCAGCCACCGACGAGCAGCTCCAGGCCGATGCTCTGGCGAACGACGCGACCGCAGAGAAGATTGCCGAGGCCGACGAAGGCCCGCAGTGAGATAACCCCCAATGACAGCAAGACCCCAGATTGGGACAAGTGGCGACAGCAAGACCCCAGATTGGGACAAGTGGCCGGCTAGTGGATGGATGGAAGCGGCCTCCGCGTACCTGGGGAACCCAACCAACCCGCCGCCTGGCCGTAACTGACCGGGCGGCGGCTCAACCAAATCGGGGGGAAGCATGTTTGAGACCTGGGAAGAGAGAGAGCTGAGAATTCAGGAGCGGCAGGCGGCTCCCCAGAGCGGCGTTGGCGCGGTCATCATCCTGCTGGCTGCGCTGGCGATTCTGTGGGTGCTGTCGAGCTGTCAGAAGCCTGCCTACGCGCAGCAGCCGATCATCGTGCAGGGCACCACGCAAGTGCGTCACATCCTGCTCGGAAACGAGTTCCTGACGCCGCAAGAATACCTGGACCTGCGAGCGCGGCTCTTCCGGCATTACCTCGACCACCCGACGGACCCCTTTGGCCCGGTGACCGCCTATGACCGCGAGATGGCAGATGTTGCGTATCTCGCCTACAACATGATGCCCGACCTCAAGACGCTGCCGGCTGTGAAATGCGGAGAGCCCTCGACCCTGCAATACGCCGGCACCATTGCCTGCGACGACCCGCCGACGCTTACCCCCGCGCCTGCCCCCACGGTCGTCCCCGAGCCGCCCCCAGCTCCCCCAGCCGTCGAAGTGCATTACGCTCCGGCCGAGAACCTGGAAGCGATTGACCTGGCGACGCTGGACAAAGCCACGCGCACCCTCGACCTGGTGGAGTACGCCTTTGACGACCGGCTCCTGGCGGGCGAGCTGCTCACCCTCGCCCAGCGCGGCGTGCAGATCCGGCTTTACCGGGACCAGCAGCAGTGGCAGGGGGAGCAGGCGCGGGCCAAGAAATCCCCGGCCGCGGATTTGATGGCGGCGTTCAGCGGCTTGCCCAACGTGCATATCAAGGTGAAGGGCCAGGTTGTCCTCGCCCACCTGAAGAGCTATTGCGTTGACTGCGGCGGTGCTTCGCCGGTTTTGCGCGCGGGATCTGCCAACTGGAGCACCCAGGGAGAGCGCAACCAGGACAATGACCTGGTGCTGATCCGGGGCCAGCCTGCCGCCGCCGCCTTCGAGGCGAACTTTGAGGCGATCTGGGCGCGTGCCGGGAACCAGGTAATCCAGTGAGGCATTTTCCTGGTTCCGGGGCGGCGAAAAGGCCAAAAGGCCGATTTCGCGGTTTAAGGCCCGTAGAGGCTTCGGAGGGGGTCGGGTGGGCCATCGGGTCGTCCTCGACGTGTGGAACGCGTACCTAGGGGGTCCCTGAGCGATTTCGGGGGCATTTTCGGGAGTGGTTGGGCTTGCAATTGCAGAAAAGTGACGAGGTGAGGGCATGAAGACAGTTTGGCTATGGCTCCAGGGCAAGAAGACGATTCTCAGTTCAGCGGTGGTTTTGGTACTGACGGCGGTTGCTTTTTACCTGGGACGGATTACCCCGGCCCAGGCGATTCAGCTCCTGGCGTTTGCCGGCGTCGCGGTGGGTTGGGGAGACAAGATTGAGCGGTACGCCCCCCAGATTCTGTCTGCGCTACAGGCGCTGGCGGTGGCGATCGCGGACTACAAGGCCGGGAACGTCGCCGGCGCGCTGGCGGAAGTGGAAGGGGCTGGGGCTCAGATGCTGCCAGCCGTCGCCGGCAGCGCCGACATATCAGCCAGCGGCCTTCACATCACCGGAGCCGACGCGAACGTTGCGACCGTGCTGGCATCTCTGGTGAAGGGAGCCAAAGGATGACGACACTGGGCCTCAATCCACACAGCGGCAGCGAACTCCGGGTGGGATTCCGCAGTGGCATCCTTCGCACCTTTGTCCTGAGCCTGGGGGGAGCTGGGGGGCTGGGCCTGGTGCTGGCGGCGATCCAGGTCGCTCACGATAGCCCGGCTGAGTTCTTCAAGCTGCTGCAGGGCTGGGGCGCGGCGTGGCTGATTGCCCTGGTGGCGCTCTACTTCGCCTGGGACATCGGCAAGGGCGCGGTGGGTCAGTTGAGCAAGCTGGCGGATGGGGTCAAGGACTCGGCGGTGGCAGTGAACCGGATTGCAGACCGCGACGACCGGGAGCGGGACCGCATGGTGACCGAGACAGCCTACGTGGGCCAGCAGTTGGAGAAGCTGCTGAACGAATCGAGGGCCGATCGGGCGGCTCAGCGGGAACACAACGAGCGGATTGAGCAGCTCGTGCGGGAAATGAAGGGCCAGGGGGGAAGTCGATGACGACGGATGTGAGCCAGAGCAAGCGGGTTCGGGGAGCGATTGTAGACATGCTCTACGTGCGCCACCAGATGCAGCAAAGCCGGGTGGACCACGTCCAGCTCTGGCACATGCTGCGCGACATCGGGCATGACATTGGCGAGAACGATGCCATCACCCAGGTGCAGGACCTTGGCGACCGGGGGTACCTGACCTTTACGTCGACGCGGAACCGGTTCACCAACCGAACCAGCATCACCCTGATCCAGCTCACCGCGCGCGGTCGTGATCTCAAGGAAGAGACCATCGTTGACCCTGCCGTGCAGTTCTAAGGAGGCGCGCCGTGAAATCATCCCGTCCGAAGACCGGCGACAAACGCCGCGCCAACCAGCCACTGAAGATTGACCGCCTGCCCGCCGTCGTCCACGAGGCCATCCAGTACCTCAAGAACATCCGGGGCAAGACCTGGCAGGAAATCGAGGAACAAAGCTCTCGGCCCTTCTCTGCCAACTGGCAAAAGGACTTCGGCGGGTTCGTGCCCTGGGAGACGCTCCCTATCGACGTGCTGGAGCTTTTTCCGGACCTGCGCCTGCCCCACACGAACCTGCACCGCTGGTACGACCTGCGCGTGAGCCAGGTGCAGGCCGAGGTGATGGCCCGCAGCGAACAGGCGCGTGTGATTGCCCGCGCTTTCGCCAAGTCGGTGGTAGCCAAGTCGGACGAAGCGGTCATCAATGCCGCCCGCGACCAGATTATGAGTGTGCTGAGCGAGGACGCCTCGCCCAAGGGCCGCATGAGCGCCGCCAAGGCCCTGATTGGGCTGGCGGAGGTGATGCAGGGGGCCAGGGGGAACAAGATCAAAGAGCGCAAGGCGACAGTGGACGAGCGCCGCATCCGGATGGCCGAAGAGAAGGAAAAGCTGGCGCGGCAGCGCATGGAAGCCGCCACTACCCAAGCCGCCAAGAAGATCAAGGACGGCAAGTTCGGCATCGACGACATCAACGCGCTGCGCGAGAAGGTCTTCGGCATGCCGCCTCTGGAAGCTGTGACCCATGCCTGAAGTTCAGACCAACTCGGTAAGGCTGCCGGCCGTACTCCAGATGCGGCCGTACCAGCAGCGCTGGATTGACGACAACTCGCGCTTCAAGATTGCCGTCAAGTCGGCCCGCATCGGTTACTCGTTCGCCACGGCATATCGGCGGGTCGAGATAGCCATGCGTATCCCCGGACGCACCTGCACGGTACTTTCCGCCAGCAAAGCGCAGTCGGTCGAGTTTGTGGAAACCTGCGCCAAGTTAGTCGAGCTGATGGGCGGCGCATCGGAGTACATAGCCAATGAAGACTTCGTCGATAACCTCGGCAGCATCGAGGCGATCCAGAGCCGGATTACCTTCCCGAATGGTTCGCGCATCATCGCGCTTCCGGCTAACCCGCGCACGGCCCGTGGTTACCCCGGCGATGCGGTCCTGGACGAGTTTGCGCACCATGAGGATAGCTACTCCATCTTTGCGGCCGTCTTTCGCCAGGTCGCCCTGGGCAACTCCCTCGAAGTCCTCAGCACGCCAAATGGTGAGCAGGGTAAGTTCTTTGATATCGCCCGCAATCTTGGTCTGGATATGGGAGTCGCACCTGCCCAGTTGCCTGTTCGCAAGGACGGGTGGAGCGGACACTGGGTGGACGTCTACCGTGCGGTAGCCGAGGGCTGCCCCATCAATATCGACGAGATGCGCGTCGGCCTGAACGACGAGGACACCTGGAACCAAGAGTTCTGCTGCGTCTTCCTCAAGGCGGCTGGAGCCTGGCTGGCGCTGGACCTCATCTCGGCCTGCGAGGATGCCGGAGCCACCATCCACCTGCCTCCGGACTTTGTGCCGCGCGGCCGCCTGCATGCCGGCATTGACGTCGGCCGCGACCACGACGCCACCTGCCTGTGGCTCGACGAGAAAATCGGGGACATCAGTTGGACCCGAGCCGTCCTCAAGCTGCACGCCATGAGCTTCCCCGACCAGGCCAAGCGGATCAATCCCATCGTCCGTATGACGGCCCGGTCTGCGATCGACAAGACCGGCATGGGCGTGGGCCTGTTTGACATGCTCAACGAGCACAATCTTGGCCGCCTGATGGGCGTCAGCTTCTCTGGCACCAGCGACAACGGAGTCCGGATGAAGACAGATCTCGCCATCCGCATCAAGAAAAAGCTGGAACAGCACCGCAGCCGGTTGCCGTTTGATTTGGCCATCCGCGCCGAGCTTCAAGCTATCAAGCGCCAGGCGACTTCCACCGGCGTCACCTTTGATGCGCCACGCGTCGAGGTGGATACGGCCGTGGCGGGGGGAGCCAAGCGCAAGGTCTACGCGCACGCAGACGCCTTTTGGGCCAAGGCCCTGGCAGATCTGGCGGCCGACACCGGCAATTGCGACCTTGGCATGCAGCTTCCGTCCGGCAACAGCACCAGTCAGAACTTGAGGGGGTACTAATCAGATGGCAGTTGAAGATCAGGCAAAAGTGAATGCGGTGCCGCCGCAACCCCCACCGGGCGAAATCGTCTCGAAAGACCAGCTCTACGCCACCCAGATATCGCTCTATCGGAACGCGCAGGCTTTCGGCGGTCAGAAGGACCCGTCAACGATCTGGTCCTCCATGACTCGGAACGAAGCCGCGTCGATGATCTACTATCGCGAACTGGAGGAAAAGGACGAGGACGTCGGCAACGCCCTGGACACACTCAAACTGAAGGTGCTGGAGCGTGACCACAACCTGCTGCCGGGCGATGATAGTCAGCTTGGGCTGGATGTCAGGGACTTCATCGAGGCCCAGCTCAAACAGTTGCCTGATTTCTATAACGTCATCGACTGCATGCTCGATTCGGTCGGCTATGGATTCAGCGTCCAGGAGCTGATGTTTGATACCAGCGCGGGCCAGATTGAGCTGACGGGCATCAACGACTGCCCC
The DNA here is from genome assembly GCA_903914615.1 of uncultured beta proteobacterium. Lineage (GTDB taxonomy): Bacteria > Pseudomonadota > Gammaproteobacteria > Burkholderiales > Burkholderiaceae_C > Rubrivivax. The sequence continues at coordinate 25,540 of CAIWPS010000403.1, forward strand.
CAGGAGCTTTTTCTCTTCGGTCCCCGCTTCCAGCCCCAGATCGGCCAGCTCCAGTTCCTGCCGACTCCCTATGCGATGGAGGGCGCGCTGGTTCCCGAGCAGAAGTTCCTGGTGATGAGCTACCGCAAGCGCAGCCGCAACCGCATGGGCCGCCCGCTGCTGAAGTCGGTCTTCTGGCCCTCCTGGTTCAAGCGCAACATCCAGCGGCTTTGGCTGCAGTATGCGGAGAAGGGGCCAGGCACAGCCGTTGTCCGGTACAACGACGCGGACAACGTCGCCGAGCGCCAGCAGGCGGTCGCGATTGCCCAGGCGATTGTGGAGCGCACCGCCATCGCGGTTCCACAGAACTTCAGCTATGACGTGGAGCTGCTGAAGGTTGCTCGCGCACTGGACCCGGCCGTTCACGAACACTTCTTCAAAGCAATGCAGATGTCGATTATCCGCAAGATACTGGGCGAGACGCTGACGAGCTTTGGCAGCGAAGGCGGAGCGGGCTCGCGCAGCATGGGGAACACCCATGCCGATACCCTGGAGACGCGCTCTGTCGCGCTGTGCGGGGCGGTGCAGTCCGTCATCAACGGTCAGCTGATCCGCAATCTGGTGCTGTGGAACTACGGGCCGGATGCGCCGATGCCAATCTGGAGCTTCGACGTCGCCGAGGAAGAGGATCTCGCCAAGCGCATCGGAATCGATGCCGAGGCGCAGCGGATGGGCGTGCCAATGTCGGTGAGCTACATGCAGAAGCGCTACGACATCGAGGCGCCAAGCGAGGGAGATGTCCTGCTTACCCCGAATGTCAACGGGCCGCAGGTATCCATCACTGACACCACGCGCGGCACCTTCTCTGAAGGCGGCCGCGCCCAAGCCAATGCAGACCTGGCTCAGTTTGACCAGGTCTTCACGCAGCTTCAGGACCAGGCGGAAGAAATCTTCAAGGAACGCATCCGGGAAGTGGCAGCGGCCGTCAAGCCAGCGGTCGTGAAGGACGGCAAATAAGTGCCGCTCCACTTCCATAACGGAGTACTGAAAGACAATGCGGCGCAGCACCGCGTGGGCAACCTTCTGGCTGCGCACCTGGCCGCTGCGAACCTGCTCGGCCGTGTGCAGATCGTGAAGCACGTCCAGCGCAAGACGGGGAAGCAGTTGCCGGTCGATGGCGCATCCCGGCTGCACCGGGCGCGGTTCGACGACAGCACCGACGCTCCAGACGATGCCGGATTCGCCGTGGGCTTCGACACCAACCTCCCGGCCGAGGATATCGCCGGATTTCTGCGATCGCTGACGCCGGTCACCAAAGACATCTTCGACGGCCTTTCCGCTCAATATCGCCGCGATGCCTTTACCCTGGCCGGCGTCAGTGACCAGCGCCTGATCCAGCGCGTGCGTGACGAGCTGGCGCGGCTCGCGCTCAGCGGCGGCACCGAGGCGGAGTTTGAAGCGGCCGTCAACAAGATGACGACCGAGGCCGGCGTCGAGGCCATCAACGCTTTCACTCTTGACACAGCCTTCCAGACGGCGATGCAGAAGGCGTATTCGCTGGGCCGCTACGAGCAGATGAAAGCCCCAGCCGTCAAGGACCTGCTGCCGGTGTGGCAGTACTGGACGGTGGGCGATGCGGCCGTGCGGCCAGAGCATCGGGTGATTCATGGATTCGCGGCGCTGGCGGACGATCCCGTGTGGCTCAAGATTTACCCGCCGAATGGATTCAACTGCCGCTGCGCCGTGGTGCCGCTACTGGCTTCAGAAGCACCAAAAGATGCGATGGAGCCAGGCTACGCGCGACTTCCAATGTTGGCTAAGTTGAAGGTTCCGCAGGCTGGATTCGGCAAGGTTTTCGCAGCGTAGCTACGCTTTGTGGTTCTTCTACCTGAGCTTATTCGTGCAGTGTGAGGATTGACTCGTGCAGCAACCTACCCCGAACCCGGCAGTGACAGCGCTCGAAAGCCAGTGGCTTGACGCGTTTCGCGCCGGCGACTACGGCGAGAAGGGCAGCTATACCGCCGCCGATCTTGATTCCATGGTTGCCAACTTCAACCCCAGCTTCCACGAACCTCCCGTTGTTGTTGGACATCCGCAGACGGATGCACCTGCCTATGGATGGGTGGGTGCGATTCGTCGAGCCGGCGATGCGCTGCAGGTGAAGTTGCGGCAGGTTGATCCAGGATTTGCGGAGCTGGTCCAGGCTGGTCGCTTCAAAAAGCGCTCAGTCTCGCTCTACAAAACGGCTGAAGGATGGGCGCTGCGTCACCTGGGATTTCTTGGCGCGGAGCCGCCGCACCTCAAGGGCCTTGCGGATGCGCGCTTTCGGGAAGAGACGAACAACGAGGTGGCCGAGGTCACTTTCGAGGAGAATGCGATGCAAATCGATGCACCTGTAACCGAGGGCAACCTCATGACCACTCTCAAGAAGATTCTTGGCATTTCGGAGGCTGCTCAGGCTGCCCCGGCTGCCCAGTTCAGCGAGTCGGACGTCAAGCGCATTGTCGCCGACGCCATCGCCGCCGCGACCGCGCCCCTCCAGGCAAAGGTCACTGAGTTTGAGGCGCAGTTCGGCGAGAGCGCCAAGCGTCAGCGTGCCCAGTCTGTCGAGCAGCGCGTGGAAGCGGCCGTCGCCAAGTTGAAATCTGCCGGCAAGTGGATTCCGGCCTTCGACAAGATGGGTCTGCGGGTCGTCTTTGCCGAGCTGGCCAAGCTGGAGGGCACTGTCGAGTTTGGCGAGGGAGACTCCAAGGTGACCGCGACCCCGCTGGATATTCAGGCGAGCTTCATGGAGAAGCTGGCCAGGATCGCGCCGTTCACTCCCGATGTCTATGTCCCGGCGAACCTCGGCGGCGCTCCGGCCCCGGCGCAGTTCACTGAATCGCGCTCGAAGGCCAGCTCCAATAGCGTGATGCTTGACCAGCTTACCCGCCAGCGGATGAGCGATAAGAGTATCAACTACAGCGACGCGCTCACCCAGGTCGCACGGGAGCATCCGGAGCTGACCGTTGTTGGCGGTTCCAGCGCCGGCGAAGTCTAGGGTTCGACGAAGGGTGTGCCCTGGCAGCAGGGACACCTCCTCAGAGTTTTCGTGATTGCCCGAATGGGCGGAAGGTGAAACGACTATGGCAAACGTATCAACCCAGGGACCAGTCGGAAATCAAATCCGGCGTACCTATCTCGCGCAGACTGCTGCGATGCTCAAGGGCTTCGTGGTAGTGCAAGGCAGCAGCGACATCAACGCTGTCACCGCCGCAGCCAACGCGGTGCCGATCGGCATCATCGACGAGTCGACCGTGTACGCGGGAGACGCTCTCACTGTTGTTACTTCCGGCGAGACGGAAGGTGTTGCCGGCGCTGCGGTTGCAGCAGGGCAGTTCCTGGTCTCGGATGCGCTGGGCCGTCTGGTTCCTGCAACCAACGTCAACGGCCAGAACATCGTGGGCCAAGCGCGCAGCAGCGCTACCTCGGCCGGAGACGAAATCATTCTTTTTGTTTCGCCGGATGCCGGCCCTGGCGGCCAGGATGCGGTGACCCACGCCATTGTTTCTGCTGCGATCCCTGTCGCCACCGGCACCACTGGCCTGGGATCTGCCGCCGCGCTGGCCATGACCCTGGCCGCCCCCACGGCGGCGCAGGACGGCACGCAAATCTTCGTCACGGCCGAGACGGCCAAGGCGCACACCATCACCACCCCCGCCAACGGCATCAACGGCAGCAAGCACATCGTCACCTTCACCAACCAGGGCGACGGCGTGGTGCTTGAGGCTCTGGCGACCGTCTGGAACGTGCGGGCTCTCATCGGCGCAGCAGCCCTCAGCTAGAGCTGGGGGCTTCAACATAGGATTCTCCGTTTAGGCGGAAGAAAGCGGGAACAAGGCTATGGGCGGTTTCGCACCTACACTACCGATTGGGACTCTAAATTTGGCGTTGTCGAACTTCGCCCGAGAGTTCCGCAACAACAATTACGTGGGCGACCGAATCGCTCCGCGCGTTCCCGTCGACAGGCAGAGCTTTCAGTACATCATCTTTGACCAGTCGAACCTGCGTCTCGACCGCAATGTAGTGCGTGCGCCGGGAACGTCTCCCCAGGAGGATCGCATGACGTACAGTGCGGCCCCGTACATGTGCGTGAGCCATGCGCTCAAGGCCCGCATTCCGTACGAATCTGAGAAGCGGTCCAATGAGGCTGGATTTTCGCTTCGCCGGTCCGCGACGCAGCGTTTGATTGACAAGCTGAATTTGTCGCGTGAAGCATACATCGCGGCATTGGCGCTCACCGGGCCCAACACGACTCCACTTTCCGGTGCCTCGATGTGGGACCCCACAGCTGGTGGCCACCCGCTGATTGCCGTCGAGGGTGCCAAGGCGGCAATTGCGCAAACGGGCGTCCAGGCCAACCTGCTCATCCTTTCAGACCCTGTTTTCCGCGCGCTGAAGAATCACCCCGATATCCTCGGGCGATTCCTCTACAAGGACGGCACGAGCGCAGCCGTGACGTTGGGGATGCTTTCCGAAGCGTTCGGTGTGGAGTGCGTGCTTGGGTCGGCAATTGCCGAAGACAAGGGCGGCAATCGCTCCTATGTGTGGGGGTTGAACGCCGTGCTCGCGTACAGCCAGCCAGTTTCGAGCGAGGCTGACCTTTCTGCGATGAAGACCTTTGACTGGAGCGAGGCGCCCGACACTGTGGGTGGCTACGGGGTGCTGGAGTACCCCGATCCGGACCTGGCAGCCAAGGCGGACATCGTCGCAGCTGACTGGTACTGGGATACTCGAATCACCGGCCCTGAAACCCTGTACACGTTCACCAATTGTGTGCAGGCCCCGACGATGATCGCGCCGACTGCCATCACGCAGTTCTAGTCGCAGCCGGTCCTCAATCACCAGGGCGCGAGTTCCTCACGGCTCGCGCCCTAACTTCAGGAGAACGCAATGCCTCCCACCAAGAACCGGCTTGCCGAAGCCGCCAAGGCCAAGGCCGCCCCTGTCGCCGCGCCCGCTCCGGAACCGACGCAGCTTTACAGCGTGGTCAAACATCTCCACCACGACAACAAGCCCTACTACGCCGGTGACCCGGTTGAGCTGACTGAGAAGCAGGCCGCTCCGCTGCTGGCGCTTGGCGCGATTGAAGCCCCGGTTGCGGATGACTTCGCCGAGGAAGTGACCGCTTAACCATGGCCTACGCTGCCCAGTCCGATCTGACACCGCTCCGCCTTACCCTGGCGGAGCTGGTGCAGCTTACCGACGACGAGAACACCGGCCAGGTGAACTCGGCGGTGGTAAACGCCGCGCTCGAAGAAGCCAGCGGACTGGTTGACAGCTACTGCCGCGCCCGTTACGTTACCCCGCTGCAGGCCAGTGACGACGTTACCGGGATGACCATCTCCATCGCGCTCTACAAGCTTTTCGCGCGTCGCCGCAACGTCAAAGTCTCGGAGACGATTCGCCAGGGCTACGAGGACGCGATGGGGCTGCTCAAAGACATCGCGGCCATGAAAGCCTCGCTCGACCAGCCGGCCACGGCGCTCATTCCCCAGGGCTCGCTTTCCGGTCCGGAGATCTCCTGCCGCGACCGATACCTTCGTTTCAGTGACGACCAGATCCACGGGTTTGTGTAGATGATTCGCATCAAGGTCAATTCGGCAGGGGCGGTTCAGGCGCTGGGGCAGTTTGCCGCCAGCACCGCGCCCGGTCAGCGCACGGCGCTGATGCAGACGATTGGCGCGGGTATGCTGGTTTCCATCTACAAGACTTTCGCCGAGGAAGGCTCCCCTGCTGGTTCCTGGCCTGGTCTGGCCGCCTCCACCATCAAGCGGATGAAGGGTGCCGGTGGGCACAAGCTGCTGATCCGGAGCGGTCGGTTGCGCAACTCCATCCGCGCCGTCGCCGAGGCTGACCGAGTGGTGATCGGCACCAATCTCGTTTACGCGGCCGTGCATCAGTTTGGCAGCCGGGATCGCGGCATTGGGCTTGGTCCCCAGGCGCGCGTCTCGGGCCGCGGAGTCCAGGTCAACGCCCACGACTCGCACCGCACCGCCAAGCGCCAAAAGGGCCGCATCTCCATCGTCGACAAGAATGGCGTCACCCGCACCGTCACCCGCAATATGCCGGGGCCGCTGATGCGGACGGATTTCAAGGTGCGCGGCCACCGTCGCTTTCAAAACATCCCGGCTCGGCCGTATCTGGTCTTTCGGCCAGAAGACCCGGCGCGCATCCAGGAACAGGTTGACCTGTTCTACAAGACCCAGGCGCAGAACGCCGGATTGCAGGTGCGCTGATGCCGACACAATTTCTCGCCGTCGACGTGGAACAGGCGCTGGTCGCCCAGCTAGCCAATGCGCTCGCTGGTGTCGATGTCTCTGTGCTTGGCGAGGCGGAGCTGAACGACAACGACGAGCTGATTCTCAAAACGCCCTGCGCCCGCCCCCGGTACATCGAGAGCAGCTACCGCTCCAACGAGCTTACGCAGACGACGTACGACTGCGAACACATCTACGACATCTGGTGCGCAGACGAGAACCTGACCAGCAAGGCCGCCCAGCGAGGCGCCAGCAAGGTCGTTGTCGGCCGCGTGCAGGCAGCGCTGGCAGGTGCCACCATCACCCTGCCGGACGGCAGCTCAGAGCCGGTTCGGCTCGTGGGTGTCGGCAGTTTTCCCGAGGACGAACTCGGAATGATTTACCTGGTGCGAGTCGCCATCCCTGGCCTCGCGCAGTTCCCGGGAGGCAGCAATTGAAGCATCGCGCAGATTACGTGCAGATCCGGTTGACCGCCGAGGGCGCGGCGCAGGCCGGCGCAGACGGCAGCATCACCATCAGCAACCGCCACATCCACTACACCTTCGCCCCCGGCCAGGTGGTGGAAGTGGTGGCCCGCTACGAGTGGAATAACGTATTGCGCCACGAGCGCACCTTTGACGGCAGCGCGCCGCTGCTGGAGCTGGTGGCAAACGCGGCCGCGCAGGCCGACTCGGTTCCGGCCGAGGCAGATCAGGTAACAGACGTCGCAGACGAGGGAGACACCAATGGCAGCCTTTGAGTCGCAGAAAAAATCAGCAAGGCAGATATTCCTTGCTCCGAATCGCCAGGCGGCGTATGGCACGGCCCTGGCTAACGCCAAGTTCGTCGCCGGCTGGCAGCAGCGCTTCGACGGCTCCGGCAGCCTGGAGATGATGCCCACCAAGCGCACCGACAAGAACATGTCGAAGGGCACCGAATTTGCCACCAGCCAGCAGACTACCGGCTGGGACACGAAGCTCGGATTCAAGGGAGACCTGGATGCGCGCGTGGCGGGCTGGCTGATGGCGTTCTTGATGTGCAAGGATACCGTCACCGGCTCCAGCGCACCGTACACCCATTCGCTGGCCTTTGACGAGTCCACCACGCAGGCGGTCGCAACCTCAGTGTATGTGGTGGATACCGCCGCCATCGAGCGCACCATCGTGGATCTCGCCATGAGCGATCTGACGCTGACGATTCCCGCGCGTGGCCCCGTCACTTTTGATGCGAATCTCATTGGCACCGGCATCTGGACCAATGGCGTGCAGGCGGGCGTTCCGGCCCTGGACCAGCCCACTTACCTGCTCGGTTCAGACTGCGTTCTCCAGCTCGGGCCGGTTGGCTCCCTGGCATCGTTTGTCGGCCGCCACATGAGCTCGACCATCAAGTTCTCGACGGGCGTGGTCAATCACACCGCGCCGGGTGGCGGCCTCTACGGTCTCTTCCCGCGCACCGGGCTGCGCAAGTTCAGCTTCCAGACGACCATCGCCGCCAAAGACACCGACGACATCAGCACGCTGCTTGAGGCGGACACCAACTGCGGCATCACCTGGACGATCAACAGCGGCGCACAGGCCCAGCTCGTCATCAGCATTCCCTCCACACACCTCAAGGCCAACAAGCTCGGCGCTGACGGCAATATGGTCGTGTGGCAGATCGAGTCGGACGAAACCCTTTCGCTCAGCGTCAGCGGAGCGGCCCCTATCACCGCCCAGGTCATCAACGCAATCGCCACCTACCTCGGCACCTAGTTTGTCTCCGGGGAGCGCGTTCGCGAGTCCGCGCTCCCTTCTTTTTTGTACCGGCTGCACCCTACGCGGCCGTCGAGAGCGGCAAGCCTACGCGGCTCTCAAGCAAGACAGGGTCCTTCACCCTGACCGAACGCAAAACACCAAATCTCAACCTGTGAAGGATTCCCATGACTGCATCCAGACATTTCATCGACCTTGCCGAGCCGGTTCGGCAAATCGCGATTCGGGCAGGTTCCCGGACGCTGCTTTTTGACATCAGCAACCCCAACGAAAAAGACTGGTTCGCCTACTTTGACGCCGTAGTTACCACCGCCGAGCAGAAGGACCGCGAAGTCATCCGCAAGACCGACGCCGGCGCGGCCGGGCTCAATCTGCTGGAGCGCGTGCTGGTCTCCGCCAGCGGCTATCCGCTGCCGGAAGGCGTCACAGATATCACCCAAGTGCCGAACTGGAAGGCGAAGATTCCCATGGGGCATCGCCTGGCGGCCGTCAACGTGCTTTTGTCGGTCGTTGCGGTTGAGCAGGACGATGAAGCTCTTGTCTTTGGCGATGGCGAGACAGTGGAGCTGGAGGCTCTTTGGGGCGCGGATATTGAGGGCAACAACATCCGCGTCAAGGGGTTGAAGCACACCTTTGAGACGCCCAGCGCCGAGCATTACCGCGCGTATATGAACAAGGCCAGCCAGTCGAAGGTTATCGGCGGCAGCCGTAGTGGCAAGACCGTCTACCAGGGCGCGCAGCGTGAGCTGGTGAGGATTTACGACGAGCTGATCCAGTCGGTCGAGGGCTACTCGCTGGACGGTGACCGACTCACGCGCGAGCAGATCATCGGATTCATGGACACCCGCCACAAGGTGGCTGCGGCAGCGCAGCTCTTTGCCGCGCCGGACGCGGGGGAGTAAATGGCAATCGACGTAGCCCGCGACCAGGCTGGGGTGGAGATGGCTCTTCGTGAACTTTGCGAAGAGGACTTCGCCTTCTCGCGGGTGCGTCGGAACTTTGAGCAGAGCGACGGGGAGAACCGGGACCACATCCTGTCGTCGCTTCCCAACCGCCTGCTTTCGCCCGGCTATTACAAGTGGGCCAGCTACGTTCGCTGGCTCGACGAGCGCATCAAAGCCGGGATGCACTTTGCCCGGTTGACCGACGCCGAGATGGAGGGCCTGGTGGCGCTGGCGCGGGCGCGGGGTGGCTTTGAGTATGCCCACCCCACCTGCGCTTGTGGTGCTTATCAGGAAACGCGTTTTGCCACCAAGTGCCACGCATGCGGCTTGGAGTTTCACCGGAACGGAGGCAGGTAGTGGCCGGCAACAGCGATGTCCAAATCTCGATAAGCATCATCGACCAGAACGGCCAGAAGGCCGTGGTGGAGCTGCAGGGTGCGTTGCAGGGCCTGGCGGCCGCTGGTGAGACGGCGGGCGCTGCGACGGCCGCTGGGCTCGACAAGGTGGGTAGCCATGCTCTGACGAACCTCGACAACGTCCGCCTGCTCCGCGACGACCTCGGCATCCGGATTCCGCGGGCGATGGAAAAGGCGATTGCCAGCAGCCAGTTGCTCAGTGGAGCGCTCAGCACGGTTGGAACCGGCCTGATCGCGTTCGGTGCGGTGGAGATCTTCACGCGCATGGGCGAGCAGGTTTACAACCTGTACGAGAAGTACCTCGACGTGGGCGCGGCGGCGAAGGCATATCAGGAACAGGTCGAAAAGACCCGCGACGAAGACCTGATCAACCCTCGGTCGATTGAGACTGCAATCGAACGATTCAGCCAGGCGACAACCGCCGCTCAGGGATTTAAAACCGCAGCCGAGAGCATGAGCGGGAACTTCTGGTCTGATGTCATGAGCGGGTTTTCAAATGGGGGCGTCGGAAGCGCGTTTTCTGCCGGGCTGATGGATACGTGGGGAGCCAGGCAGATAGCCAACGAGGGCTTCAAGAATCAGGGAGTGGCCGATGCGCTGAACCCCAAGATTCTGGAGATGCAGCATCAGCTCGCGCTAGGCCAGATTGAGCTGACCCACGCCAGCGATGGGCAGATGCAAGGGCAAGCCAAGATCACCGCCGAACTCCAAAAACAACTGGAAATCAACCGAGCCAATCAGGCGTTTGCCCAGGACATTGAGCGCGCGAAGGGAAACACAAATCCCGCTGATGCCGGCTATGCGGCCCGCGCGCAAAAGGACGCGATCGCTGCGGCACAGGCCCATGCGAAAGAGGTCGAGCTAGCCCGCACCGAGCATGACGAGATCGTGCGGCTGCAGCAAGATGCGACGATGGCTGGGCTCACCGGAAACGCGCAGCTTGAAGCTCAGCGGGAAGCCGCACTGAACAAGTTCACCGAGAAGTACGGAGCGTCGGCTGCTGCTCGTGCCGCGATTGATGCAGAGTTTCAGGCGCGGGCCCTGGCGCAGCAGGACGAGTTGGACGCCAAGACCCGCAAGGCGGCCGAGGATGCCACCCTCGCCGGCATGACGGGGATTTCCAGGATTCAGGCCGAGACCGCGTTTGCGCTCGAAGCGCTCGATAAGGAAGAGCAAAAAGCCATTGGCCCAGGCGGCAAAGAAACGCCTGCGCAGTCGGCCGACTTTACGGCGAGGAGAGCTTCTGCCACGCAGATTGGCAATCAAAAGCAGCTCGAAGCCGAAGACCAGTTTTACCAGCAACTGCGGCAGATGCAGCAAAGCTACGATACGAGTTCCAGCGAGGGGTATGCCCGCATTGCGGAGGATGCGCAACGCTCGATTGACCGGGTGCAGGAAGAGTTTCACAAAGCCTATGGTCAGATGAGCCAGTGGGATATGGCCTACCAGGTAGCGAGCATCGCTGCTGGAGCGACCGTTGACCAGATTCGCGCTGACGCAGATCTCCAGCGCGAACGCCTGCACCAGCGGACGATGGATAGCCTGACCAAGGAAGAAGAGCAGGCGGCGAAGGACATGCTGCCGCCCTGGCTGGCGGCTGAGTTGGCCATCGTAGATGCTTATCGAGATCGAGTCGAAAAGGCAAAGCAGCTTGAGGACGACCAGCTTGCTCACGTCAAAAAAGACTCGGAAGATGCCAAGCGCATCCAGGCTGACTATAACAAGGAAGTGTTGGTGGCAGCGCAGGTGCGTGACGCCCAGATGGTTCACCAGATGCAGGAGACGCGCGACAAGCTCGCGGGCGAGCTGCAGAGCTTCTTTTCCAACCCAGCGCAGTTCATCGAGAAAAAGGCGATGGACGCGGCCTTCCAATACCTGGCGAACGACATGCTCGCCGTTTTCCAGAAGGACGGCAGCAACCCGATCGTGAAGGCGCTGGAAGGTCTTTTCGGCATGGGTGGTTCACCTTCCACGTCCACCAACCCTGGCGAGTTTGGCAAAAGCCTGCTTGGCTCAGGACAGACCGCGATCGGCACTACATTCACGACCGCTGGCACCACAATGCTCTCGGCCGCGCAGATGATGGTGCAGGCTGCAACGCGCATGGCGACGGTGGGGATGGGCAGCGCGGGCGGAGCAAGCGGCGGCGGCCTGGGGTCACTCCTTTCTGGACTCGGCGGCTCCTCGGATGCTTCCGCAGTCGGTGCTGGAGTCGGAGATATCGGCAGCTCGGCGCTCGGCATGGCGATGGGCACAGACGCCTCAAGCGCAGGTGCAGGCGTGGGCGACGTGTTGGGTTCCGCAGCATCGTCGGCGACCGGCCTTAGCACCGTTTCAGGCGGCAACGCTGCGGGCAAATATCTCGGCGCGGCCGGTGGGGCAATCGCGGGCGGCTTGGGTCTTTACAACGCCTATGAGACAAGCAATCCGCTGGGCGGGGCCGTGAGCGGCATGATGCTGGGGGCGTCGCTTGGCAGCGTCATCCCCGGTGTCGGAACGGCCGTTGGTGCGGTCATCGGGGCGGCGGGCGGATTGCTTGCCGGCCTGTTCGGAGACCAGGGTCGCGGCCAGGCACAAAGCTATGACCAGAAGACTGTGCAGCCCGGCATCGCAAGTGAGCTGGATCAATACAACAGTGGCCGCACTGGATACGCGCAGGTGAGCCAGTACCTTAACCAATTGCAGATCAGCGCGGCGCAGCAAAGCGAGACCTGGGGGCGCGGGGCATATAGCTGGTACAACCAGCATATCGTCGCCGAGATACAGGCCGCGCAGGCGCAACTGAACGCCGAAGAAAAGGCTGGCCGCTCGCAGATCAGCGTGAGCGCTGCTCAGTACCACACTGGCGGAATGATTGGCGACTTTGGCGATTATGGAACCAGCGACACCGAGGGCTTCATCCACGCCAAGGCGGGGGAGTTTGTGGTGCATGATGGCGCGGTCCCTGGGAACACGGCGTTGCTGAGCGCCATCAACGCTGGACGTACCATCACACCGGCCGCAGCGCAGGGGAGCCGTATGGTTGCGGCCAGCGGCGGCTCTGGGTCACAGATAGTCATCACCGCCTGGGATGGCAAGAGCGTCGATACTTGGCTTCGCAACGGTGGCGCAACGCAGCTTCGCCAGGGCCTTAATCAGGCGACGGGGCAGTATGGAGGCGTAGGAATTCGATGAGCCAGCACGACATTCTCAACCCGACTCCGCTGCACCCGCTGAACCCCGATTACAGCTTCCAAAAGAAGCGGCCGATCACACACCTCAACACCAAAGCAAATCGCGGCCGGCCGTATTTTCGCGACCTCACCGATGTCGGCCACCAGTTTGTGCTGAGCTGGGCTGACAAGAGCAAAGAGGATGCAGACCGGCTCAAGTGGTACTACGAGCAGTATCAGGGCGGTGTCTTCACCTTCATCGACCACGAGGGCGGCGGCCGTCATTACGTAGGGCACTTCAGCTCTCCGGTTGAGCCCGCGCCGGCATCGCATGGTCACTGGTTTGTGCAGCAGATTCAGTTTGATGAGATCCCTGGCTTGGCGATGTTGCAATACCCCGACAGGTGGGACCGTGATGCAATCTGGGCGCTGCTGATTGATGATTTCGGCGACGGCCCGATGGCTGCGGTGAACGGCACCTGGACGCTTGCGACGAACGCTGCGGCGAAGAGCGGCTCAGTTATCTCCAGCCCCAACACCAACACGACGGATCGGGCCGCCTATCAGTACCGAGGCTATGGTTTTCAGTTCTGGGCTCCCACTGGCCCGGCGATGGGCATCGCGCAGATATTGCTCGACGGCGTGGTGCTTGGCAACGTGGACTTTTATTCGGCCGTCGCATCCACGCAGGCGGTCAACCTCTTCACCCAGCTCAACGTGCCGCTCGGCGTGCATGTCGTCCAGATTAACGCCACCAACACGAAGGACAGCTCCTCCACCGGCAAGACGATCCAGTGGGATGCGCTGAGGGTGATGCGCTAATGGGTGGCCTGGTCCAGATCGTGGGCGCGCGTTCGGGGGTTGCACCCGTCTGCCTGCTCGACGTCGTCCGCACAAACGGCGACGCATTCCACTGGGCGAACGCGGCGATTACAGCACCCAACGTCTATGACGGCAACGTGCCGGCATGGGCTGCGCTCCAGGCGAATGCGCCCGCCAACTGGCACACGTTTTACTATCCATGGCTGCTACTTGCGGATGGCTTCCACTTCTACCGCTCGATGCAGGCTGACACTGCCGAGTTCTTGGTCCAGAACATCAGCGGCAATTCGCTTCAGCGTGATACCTCGCAGTTGCTGCGCGCCGCGAGCTTTGAGGGCGCTCTTTTTGCGTGCCGCGTATGGAACCCCCAGCTTCAGCAGGCGTCATTCGAGTGCCACGGGCGCCTCACAGTCATCAACGCAAACGAGACAACCTGCCAGTTCGGCTCGGTGCCGCTTTTTGATTCCAGTTCCTACGATGGCAATCCCTATGAGTATTCCGAAAGTTGCCAGTGGAACTATGGTGAGCCCGGATGTGGCGATACCACCGCGACTCCTTGCAGCAATAGCTACACTACCTGCCGCCAGCCGAAGCGATTCTTCGGGGTTCTCAATACCTTTCAGGTCAACCTTCAGCCTTCAGTGGCTAATATCTCCACGAGCTCCGTCGAGCGCAGGAGGATGGTGTAATGCCTGCTGGAGATTTGACCAATGCAAATGTCGGGGTCGCAGTTCCGCTGTGCTACGGCTATGTCCGCGTCACCGGGAACGAGGCGGCGTTTACAACGGTCCCTGCATCCACCACCAGCGAAACAGAAGCTTACCCGCTTTTGCAGGTAGGAATCTATCTCGGCGGTGAGGGTGAGTGGGATGGGCCAGATTCTCTTTTTATCAATGGAAACCGGATGTTCGCCTACGATGTCAACGGTAACCGCATCGGGCCGAATCCAACTACCGGAACCATTCCCGCAGACGGCGGTTCCGCAGATACTTCTTTGATTGTGGGGACTTTATACGCTTTTAACTTTCATCCCGGCGTGGATGCAGGGCTTTCTGGCGCGACAGTCGCCGAGCAGGACTTTGACCCGCTTTGGTCCTTTTTTGAGGGCGTCGTTACTCCGCTTTGTTACACTCGCATCGCTTACTGGGGCATAGGATGGACTCCCCAGATCAATGGCGACCAATCTAAGATGCAGCCGATCTGTGATATGCGGACGATGAAGTGTCGCATTTTTGACGCGACCGGCACGCAGATTGATTACCGATTTACGACGAACCCGGTGTGGCACATCGTCGACAGTTGGCTTCGCCGGGCTATCAAGCCACAATGGACGATTGATGCCTCGACCGGCCCGGCCGCGCTGACTGCCAGCGAGATTGGCTGCTTTCGTTGGGATATCATTGCCGAGTCCGCGGCCTACTGCGATGAGATTCTTACGGCAACCGGCACTCCGCGCTTTGAAGGCAGCTACGCTTTTTCAGCGGGGACCACACTTGCTGCGATGCACGAGCAGATGCTTTTATGTTGCCGGGGGTATCAGCGGGAGATTGCGGGCAAGATAGCTATCTTCGTAGACAGGCCACGTTCGTCGGGTTTCACCGCGACGGGCGAAATGTTGATTCCGGGCAGCTTTATCGCCGACGACACACTACTCCACAAAAACGCCAATCGGTACATAGCCACTTATCTTGAAACTGGGCTACCGGCCGTCTCCACGATTTCTACCATCTCTCGCACCGGTGGAGTGGTGACTATCAATACGGTGGAAACAAACCCCTGCATCGCAAACGACCTGATTATTGTCGGTGGTGTCGAAGATGACTCGTTTAATCAGGCATATCTTGTCACAGCCAACACCTCTGGGGTTATTACCGCGCCCACCGCTGCGACCGACACTTCCTCCAGCACCGGCGGCTCGATAGGCTATCTTGAGTCGCGCTTTTCGCAGCGCACTCCTGAAGCTCCGGCTCACATTCAACACCAGCTGGCCATCGGGCAGGTAATGCCCCCGGCCGCTGGCGGCCAAAGGCTCAAGCGCGTCAAGGTCAGCTACGATTACGCCAGCTCCACTTGGGACCAGGCGATGCGGTTGTTGCTTTACGAGCGGTACCGCGACCTTGGCGCAGATGCGGCTCCCTACCAGCCCCCCGTTCGTGTGTCGCTTACGCTTTGGTCTGAAGCTGTGGACGCCAGCGGCAACATTCTATGGGAGCTTGGGCCTGGCGATGTCATCACGCTCGATGCGACGACGTTCTACGAGTTCGCTGGCGACTATGAAATCCAGGAGTTCATCCCCCACCCACTTCAGGTAAACCCCCAGCAGCAGGGGGGCACTTTCATCACCGAGCCCGCAGCGAACTCGGGCACAATTTCATTGGTGCTCTGGAGCTTTCAGCCGGACGCTTTTACAGACACCTCCGGAGTCGCCAATGCCAGCTTTGCGACCGTCCCTGGGGCGTTCCTGTATGGTGGCACCTCCGGTGGAACATGGGCATTGCTCACCGGCACGTTGACTGTTTCAGCGCCCACGCCGACTGGCCCCTACGAGGGCTATACGATCACCGTTTCCTGGACCGGGATTACTGCTTCGATGCCAGACGGCAGCGTGATGCACTATTCAGACGGCAGCGTCGCTTTCCTCAGCTTTTATACCGGAACGTTCTATCTGGTCGATGCGATCACCGGGATGGGGGATGGCGTCTGCGTCCCGTCAGGGCCTTCGACCCCATCGATTCCCTCCGGGGCTCACGTCCTTTACACTGGCCTGACCAACCCGATCGGGACGACCACCACCTACACGCTGTAAGCAAAAAAAGGGATTTACGTACTTAATTGCCTTGGCTGACGGGAGCCGCATTTCGGGCAGGATTTACGGCGCTCACGGGCGCTGAGTTGGTGAGCACATTGGACGCAGGGCAGCTCAATACGAGCGCGCGGCACGGGCGGCTTGATACGC
>CAIWPS010000404.1 GCA_903914615.1 uncultured beta proteobacterium
CCAGCCGCGCCGCCAGCAGCGCGTCCAGACGGCGCGCCGGCGACTCGGTCCACTGGCTGTACTGGTAGTAGGCCCGCGTCGACGCCGACTTGCCGTAGGCGATGTCCTGGCTGTCGTAGAAGGCCGTGGCCGTGGCCGGCGCGAGCAGCAGCGTGCCGGCATGGCGCGGTGCGGTCGAAGCCGCCGCCGAGGCCGACGCCGCCGGCGCGCCGAGCACGAACCAGCGCTGCGGCGGCCGCGCGCCGTTGCCGGCGCAGGCCACCAGCAGGACGGCGGCCAGCCCGGCCACCAGCATCGGGGCGCGGCGGCTCATCGCCCCTCCCCGGGGCCGAGGTCGCCCGGCGAAGGCCCGAAGAGCAGCGAGCGCGGGTCCTTGTAGCCGCGCGCCGTGCTGCCCAGGGCGTCGGCGGCGCCGCGCAGCTGCAGCGCGGTCTGGCGCAGTTCCTGGTCGGTGCTGGCCAGCAGCGCCTCGCTGCGGCTGCCGAGCAGCGAGGCGTCGCTGCTGAGCTGGCGGAAGCTCGCCGTGACCTCGCCCAGCCCGGCCCCCGCCTGCACGCCCAGCGCGTCGTAGCGCTCGGCCAGGCGGTGCACGTCGGGGCCGAGGCCGGCCACCGTGGTGCGCACCGCGCGCGCCGTCTGGTCGAAGGTGGCCACGGTGTCGTCCAGGTGCAGCGCCAGCCCGTTCGCGGTGCGGGTCAGGCCGCGCAGCTGTTCCAGCGTGGCGCTGATGGCGGCCAGGTTGCCCGGCGAGAGCAGCGCGTTGACGCGGCGCATGGTCTCGTCGGTGGTCTCGGCGAGCTGGCTCACGGTGTCGGACAGCTGCTGCAGCTGCGACTCGCCCTCGGCGATGACGGCCTCGTTCTCGCCCGAAGCGGCGTCCAGGCGCGGGCTCGTCTCGTCCAGGTTGAGCAGGCGGATGGTGGCCAGCCCGGTGACGAGGTTGCGGTCGACCACCGCGCGCGTGCTCTGGCGCACCGGCGTCGAGGGGTTGATGCCCACCACCACCTCGACCGCGCCGGCGCGCCGGGTCGAGAACGAGAACGAGGTGACGGCGCCGACGCGGATGCCCTTCATGCGCACGTCGCTGCGCACCTGCAGGCCTTCCAGCGACTGGCGCTCGAAGAGGATGCGCCAGCTCTGGACGTCGCGGCGCTGGCCGCTGGCCACCAGCCACACCACCGCGGCGGCGGCCAGCGCCACCAGCAGCAGCACCACGGTGCCGACCCATGCGTAGCGGGCTTCGGGTTCCATCAACGCTCTCCCAACAGTCTGGCCGGCGCCTGCGCCGAGAAATAGGCCCTGATCCAGGGATGATCGCTCTGCCTCACCGCCGCCACCGTGCCGTCGGCGATGACCTTGCCGGACGACAGCGCGATCGTGCGGTCGATGATGGACAGCAGCGTGTCGAGGTCGTGCGTGACCATGAACACCGTCAGCCCGAGGCTGTCGCTGAGCGCGCGCACCAGCTGGTCGAACTCGCGCGCGCCGATGGGGTCCAGGCCCGATGTGGGCTCGTCCAGGAACAGGATTTCGGGCTCCAGCGCCAGCGCGCGTGCCAGGGCTACGCGCTTGCGCATGCCGCCCGAGAGCTGCGCCGGCGTCTTGCGGCCGACCTCGGGCGACAGGCCCACCAGCGAGAGCTTGAAGCCGACCAGCGCCGAGATGAGGTCGTCGGGCAGGTCGGTGTGTTCGTGGAAGGGCACGCCGACGTTCTCTGCCACGGTCAGCGAGGAGAACAGCGCGCCGTCCTGGAACAGCATGCCGAAGCGTCGCCGCAACGCGTTCAGCGCGTCGTCGTCGGCCTGCCAGACGTCGCTGCCGAACAGCAGCGCGCTGCCCGCGGTGGGCCGCAGCAGGCCGCTCAACTCCTTCAGCAGCACCGATTTGCCGGTGCCGCTGCCGCCGATGAGCGCCACCACCTGGCCGCGCTGGACGGCGAAGCTGACGCCGTCGTGGATGGTGTCAGCCCCGAAGCGGGTGACGATGCCGCGGGCTTCCAGCACGGTCTCCATCAGAGGTCCAGCCGCTGCAGCACGACGGCGAAGAGGGCGTCGAGCACGATCACCCAGACGATGCTCTGCACCACCGTGGAGGTGGTGTGCTCGCCGACGCTGCGCGCGTCGCGCTCGACCGACAGGCCCATGCGGCAGGCGATCATGGCGATGAAGAGCGCGAACACCGGGGCCTTGCCGACGCCGACGACGAAGGCGCTGAGGTCCAGCGTGGCGTGCAGGCGGTCGATGAAGGTGGCGGGCGAGATGTCGAGCTGGGTGGCGCAGATGAGCACGCCGCCGCCGATGCCGGCGACGTCGCCGATGAAGACCAGCAGCGGCAGCCCGCAGACGATGGCGACCATGCGCGGCACCACCAGAACCTGGATCGGCGACAGGCCCAGCGTGGCGATGGCGTCGGTCTCCTCCTGCACCTTCATGGCGCCGAGCTGGGCCGTGAAGGCGGCGCCCGAGCGGCCGGCGACGATGACGGCGACGAGGATGGGCGAGAGCTCGCGGCAGATCGCCAGCCCGACGCCGTCGACGACGAAGATGCTGGCGCCGAACTGCTGCGCCTGCAGCCCCAGCAGGTAGGCGAAGACGACGCCGATGAGGAAGGTGACCAGGGCCACGATGGGTATGCCGTCGAGCACCACGGCCTCGAACTGCGACACCGTCTCGCGGAAGCGGAACAGCCGCGGCCGCCGCACCAGCGCGGCCAGCTCGTGCGTGACCTGGCCGACGAAGGCGTTGTGGGTGAGCAGCAGGTGCAGCACGCGCAAGGTGGCGGCGCCGACGTGCGGCACCAGGGCCTGCCGCGGCTGCGCCGCGGCGGCCGCCGGCGCCGCCATGCGCTCGTGCACCAGCGCCAGCAGCCGTGCGTGGCGTTCGTCCATGCCGCGCAGGGCGACGTCGCCGGGCGCCAGGCCGAGGCGGCAGAGGTGGCTGTACAGCATGAAGCCGGCCGCCGTGTCCAGGGCCTGCAGCCGGCTGCCGTCGATGACGCAGCGGTGCTGCGGCAGCGCCGGCAGGGCACCGATCTGCGCCACCAGCGCGGGCACGCTGGCCAGCCGCCACGCCCCCTGGAGGTAGAGGACATCCGTGCCGTCTTCTCTGGCGTGCTCGATCCAGCGGGACGCAGGCATGGGCATGGGGGCTCGGGGTTGGCGCAGGGTGCAGATGGGTGAGCAACGCTACACCAATGCCGAGCGGCGGCTGCAGGCCCGCGCGCGCGGCCGCGCCGGCGCCGGCTCAAGGCCCGGTGAAGGCGCGCAGCACGGCCACGTCGCCTTTCGACCGGGCGTGGTCCAGCGGCGTCTGGCCGTGGCGGTCCGCGGCCCCGCGGTCGGCGCCGCGGCCCAGCAGCAGCTTCACCAGCCGCGCATCGCCGCGCAGCACGGCCACGGCGAGGGCCGTGCGGCCCTCGGCATCACGCTCGGCGTCG
>CAIWPS010000405.1 GCA_903914615.1 uncultured beta proteobacterium
CCTGCACCTCTTCGACGCCGCCAGCGGGGCGGCGGTCTAGGCGGGCCGCGTGATGGCCCCGCGGTGGTTCCTGGCGCTGGCCTTGACGGCCCTCGTGCTGGGAGCTGCGCCTGCCGGCGCGCAGACGTTGTTGCGCGTCTTCGTCGGTGGCCAGAACCAGCGGCCCGACCTGATGCGCCAGCTGTTCGCGCGCTACATGGCCAGCCACCCGGGCGTGCGCATCGAAAGCG
Source organism: uncultured beta proteobacterium (assembly GCA_903914615.1). Taxonomy (GTDB): domain Bacteria; phylum Pseudomonadota; class Gammaproteobacteria; order Burkholderiales; family Burkholderiaceae_C; genus Rubrivivax. The sequence goes on from CAIWPS010000405.1 coordinate 231, forward strand.
AATCCGGCGGCGCCACCAGCGACCTGCAGCGCCAGTACCTGAGCACGGTGCTCAACGCCAAGGACCCGGCGCTGGACGTCTTCCTCGTCGACATCGTCAACCCGGCGCAGTACGACGGCGCCGGCTGGACCGAGCCGCTCAACGCCTACCTGGGCGATCCGGCAGCCGTGATGCAGCCCTACCTCGCCGCCTACGCCGAAGCCGACGTCGTGCAGGGCCGCATCGCCGCCCTGCCCGCCTTCGCCGACGCGATGTTCATGTACTACCGCCGCGACCTGCTGGAGAAATACCGGCTGCCGCCGCCGCGCACCTGGGCCGAACTCGGCCAGGCGGCGCAGACCATCCAGGCGGGCGAGCGCAACCCGCGGCTGCAGGGCCTTTCGGTCCAGGGCGCGCCCATCGAAGGCACCGTCTGCACCTTCCTGCTGCCGTACTGGAGCCAGGGCAAGGCGCTCACCGACACCGCCGGCCGCCTGACGCTGGACCATGACGCCGCGGCGCGCGGCCTGCAGCAGTGGCTGGACCTGGTGGCCACCGGCGTCGTCAAGCGCAACGTTGCCGAGGTCAAGACGCAGGACACGGTCAACGAGTTCAAGGCCGGGCAGGTGGTGTTCGGCGTCGGCTGGAGCTTTGCCTGGGACCGCTTGAACAACGACAGCGATTCGCAGGTGCGCGGCCGCGTCGGCGTGATGGCGCTGCCGGCCATGCACGGTGGCAAGCGCGTAAGTTGCCTGGGCGGCTGGCAATGGACCGTCAGCGCCTACAGCCGCCACAAGGCCGAAGCGGCGGCGCTGGTGCGCTACCTGGCGAGTGCCGAGGCCAGCAAATACCTGGCCATCGGCGGTGCACTGCTGCCGACCTACCCTGGCCTCTACGCCGATGCCGACGTGCTCCGCGCCCTGCCCTGGCTGGCCGATGCCGCCGAAGGCGTGCTGGCCGGCCGCAGCCGCCCCGCCACGCCCGACTATGCACAGGTCAGCGACGCCATCCGCACGACCACCAGCGCCGTGCTGGCCGGCGTGAAGACGCCCGAGCAGGGTGTGCGCCAGATCGGCTCGCGCCTGGCGCGGGTGCTGAGGTAGCGCCATGCACCGCCGCCGCCTGGCCGACCGCCTGCGCGACCCCAGCGACCGCGCGCTGGGCGTGCTGCTGCTGGCGCCGGCCTTCGCGCTGCTGGCGCTGATCGTCGCCTACCCGATCGCCCGCCTGTTCTGGAACAGCCTGTTCGACCTGCGCCTGTCGGGCGGCCACCGCGAGCGCTTCGTCGGCCTGGAGAACTACGCGCTGGTGCTGGCCGACGTGGACTTCTGGAACGCCGCCGGCAACACCCTGCTCATCACCGTCATCACGGTGCCCGGCGCGCTGGTGGTGGGCCTCTTGCTGGCGCTCATCGCCAACCTGCCCTTCCGCCGCCGCTGGCCGGTGCGGCTGGCACTGCTGTTGCCCTGGGCGCTGCCGCTGTCGTTCTGCGGCCTGATCTTCGCGTGGTTCTTCCACACCGACTACGGCGTCTTCAACGACCTGCTGTGGCGCCTGGGCGGCGAGCCGACGATGTGGCTGCTGCGACCGCACTGGGCGCTGGCGGCCATCTGCGCCACCATCGTCTGGAAGACCAGTTCCTTCATGGCGCTGATCCTGCTGGCCGGGCTGCAGATGATCCCGCGCACGCTCTACGAAGCGGCCGAGGTGGATGGCGCGAGCCGCTGGCAGCAGTTCTGGCAGATCACGGTGCCGATGCTGATGCCCTCGATCACCGTGGCGCTGATCTTCCGCACCATCACCGCGCTGCAGACCTTCGACATCCCCTACACGATGACCCGCGGCGGCCCCGGCGACGCGACGCAGACGCTGGCGATGCTGATCCACAAGACGACCATCGACTACCTCGACGTCGGCTACGGCTCGACGCTGGCGGTGTGCATGTTCGTGATTTCGATGGCGGTCACTGCTGTGTATCTTCGGCGCGTGGGGCAACAGGCATGAAGCCCTCCGGCGCTGCGACCTTGCGCCTGGTGGCCGCGGCCATCGTCGTCGTCAACGGCTTCTTCCCGGCGCTGTGGATCCTGCTCACCTCGCTGAAGACCGAATCCGAACTGGTGCAGCAGCCCATCACCTGGCTGCCGCAGACAACCACGCTGGCCAACTACGCGCGCGCCTTCGCCGACCAGCCGCTGCTGCGCTACCTGGGCAACAGCTTCGTGGTGGCGCTGGGCTCTACCGTCGTCTCGCTGCTCGTCTCGGCGCTGGCCGCCTACGCCATCGCGCGGCTGAACCTGCGCCACCGCCAGCTCATCCTGAGCTGCATCGTGGCCAGCAGCATGTTTCCGCTGGTGACGCTGCTGGTGCCCATCTTCGAGACCTTCCGCACCTTGGGCCTGCTGAACACCTACACCGCGCTGATCCTGCCCTACACGGTGCTCAACCTGCCGGTGTGCACGCTGGTGCTGGTGGGCTTCTTCCAGGGCATCCCGCGCGACCTGGAGAACGCCGCCATGATCGACGGCTGCACGCGCCTGGGCGCGCTCTGGCGCGTGGTCGTGCCTCTGGCCGCGCCGGGCGTGTTCACGGCCGGCATCCTGGCCTTCGTCAACGCCTGGGACGAGTTCCTGCTGGCGCTGTCGCTCAACGCCAGCGCCGGCATGCGCACGCTGCCGGTGGGCATCACGCTGTACCAGGGCGAATTCACGTTCCCGTGGCCGGTGATCTCGGCCGCATTGATCGTCGCCATCGTGCCGGTGGCCGTGCTGATCGCGCTCTTCCAGGAGCGCGTCGTCGGCGGCCTGACGCAGGGCGGCCTGAAAGGATGAAGACCATGAACCAGACCATTCGCTACGGCATCGTCGGCTGCGGCAGCATGGGCCGCGAGCACATCGAGAACCTGTACGCCATGGGTGTGGCCGGCGGTGCCAGCGTCACCGCCATCGCCGACCCCCACGGCCCCAGCCGCGACGCGGCGCTGGCCCTGTGCCGCGAAAGGCCGCAGGTCTTCGAGGACCACCGCGAGCTGCTGAAAAGCGGCCTGTGCGACGCCGTCGTCATCGCCACGCCCAACCACACCCACGTCGACATCATGCGCGACGCGCTGGCCACCGACCTGCACATCCTGGTCGAGAAGCCGCTGGTCACGCGCATGGCCGACGGCCTGGAACTGCTGGCCCGTGCCCAGGGCCGCAAGGGGCTGGTCTGGGTGGCGCAGGAATACCGCTACATGCCGCCGGTGGCGGAGATGCTGCGGCTGGCGCACACCGGCGCCGCCGGGCGCATCCAGCAGGTCGCCATCCGCGAGCACCGCGAGCCCTTCTACCCCAAGGTCGGCGACTGGAACCGCTTTTCCGCCAACACGGGTGGCACGCTGGTGGAGAAGTGCTGCCACTACTTCAACCTGATGGACCTCGTGCTGCGCGAGCGGCCGCTGCGCATCTTCGCCTCGGGCGACCAGCGCGTGAACCACCTCGACGAAAGCTACGGCGGCCGGCGCCCCGACATCCTGGACAGCGCCTACTGCGTGCTCGAATACCCGAGCGGCGCGCGCGCCCTGCTGGACCTGTGCATGTTCGCCGAGAACTCGATCGACAACGAACACATCACCATCGTCGGCGACGAAGGCAAGCTCGAGTCGCTGCTGCCCAGCCTGACCTTGCGCGTCTCGCGCCGCGAGGACTGGGGCCGGCGCGAGGCCTGGGGCCAGCCCTCGGGCACCGGCAAGGGCGTGTCGGTGCGGCGCGTGTGGGACACCGGCATCAAGTACGCCGGCCACCACTTCGGCGCCTCGTACATCGAGCACCAGCGCTTCGCCGCGGCGATACGCGCCGGCACCCCCGCCGAGATCGGGCTCGAAGAAGGCTTGCGCGCCGTCGCCAGCGGGCTGGCGGCGCATCTCAGCATCGCCGAGGGCCGCGTCGTCGCGCTCAGCGAAATCCTGCCCACCGGCTGGTGACACGCATGACCTACGCCACCTACCCCTCGCTGCGCAACCGCCTCGTCTTCATCTCCGGCGGCAGCTCGGGCATCGGCGCCGAGCTCGTGCGCGCCTTCGCGCAGCAGGGCGCGCGCGTGGCCTTCTGCGGCACCAAGGCGGATGGCGGCCGCGCCCTGATCGACGAGCTTGCCGCCGCCGGCCTGCCGCCACCGCGCTACGCCGCCTGCGACGTGCGCGACGCCGACGCCTACCAGGCGCTGCTGCGCGAGCTCATCGCCGAGCTCGGGCCCATCCGCGTGCTCGTCAACAACGCCGGCCGCGACGACCGCCACGCGATGGAAGACGTGACGCCGGCGTTCTGGGACGAGCGCCTGGCGCTGAACCTGAAGCACTACTTCTTCGCCATCCAGGCGGTGGCGCCGGCGATGGCGGCGGCCGGTGGCGGCTCGGTCATCAACATGGGCTCGGTGAGCTGGATGCGCGGGCGGCCGAACCTGGTCGGCTACACCACCGCCAAGGCCGCCATCCTGGGCCTGACGCGCACGCTGGCGCGCGAACTGGGCGAGCGGCGCATCCGCGTCAACGCGCTCGTGCCCGGGGCCATCGTCACCGAACGCCAGAACGCGCTGCACCGCGACGCGGCCGCCGACCAGGCCTTCCTGGACGCGCAGTGCCTGAAGATCAGGCTCGACGCCGGCCACGTCGCGCGCGCCACGCTGTTCCTGGCGGCCGACGATTCCGACGGCATGACCGGCCAGCACGTGCTGGTGGACGCCGGCATCGCGCAGCAGTCGGTCGTCACCTGAAGCGGAACGGCCCGGACGCCGAAGGCGACCGGGCCGACGGGTCAGACGCCGCGGCTAGAAGTCGTAGCGCGCGCTGACGCCGAAGTAGCGCTGGTCGTCGCGCGGCACGTAGCGGTTGATGTTGGTGCCCGAGTTCTGCAGGAAGGTGGCGTAGGACCGGTTGCCCAGGTTCTTGCCCAGGATCGCGACACGCCAGCCGTCGGTGCTGGCCAGGCCGACGCTGGCATTGAAGATGCCGTAGGCGGGCTGGACGGCGTCGGGCGACTGCGCCAGGTCGTAGTTCGTCTTGCTCTGCCAGCTGTAGTCGGCGCCGAAGTCCATCAGCAGCTTGCCGGCCAGCGGCATCGTGTACTTGGCGCGCAGGTTGGTCTTCCAGTCGGGCGAGAAGGGCAGCGGCTGGCCGTTGATGTTGCAGCTGAGCGCGGCCCCCGGCGGGCAGTTGAAATTCTTGACGCGGGCGATGATGTTGGCCACCGAGGCGGTGAGGCTCAGCGCCGAGCTGACCCGCGCCTGGGCCTCGGCCTCGACGCCCTTGGTGGACACCGTGCCGGCATTGATCAGCCGCGTCACGATGGCGCCGTTGACGAGGTCAGGCACATTGGCCTGGTAGTTGTCGTACTGGGTGTCGAAGACCGCGACGTTCAGGCGCACCTTCCTGTCGAGCAGCATCGACTTCAAGCCCACCTCGACCGAGTTCGAGGTTTCCGGGTTGAGCGCGTTGGTCTGCAGCGTCGTCATGTTGAAGAAGACGTTGTAGGCCGGGCCCTTGTAGCCACGTGACAGCGTCAGGTAGGTCATCACGTCGGGCGTGATCTCCCACTGCGGGCCGACGCGCCCGGAGAAGGCGTGCTTGCTGGTCGAGCCGTCCAGTTCCGGCTGCGTCGCGCCGACGCCGGGGATGCCCGCGGCCGTGGCCGTGCGCTGGTGGTAGTAGGACAGGTCGTCGCTGGTGTAGCGCAACCCGGCAATGCCGCGCAGCGTGCTGCTGAAGTTGAAGGTGCCCTCGCCGAAGGCCGAGGCGCTCTTGTTGTGGGTGCCGTAGACGGCGATGCCGTTGTCCACCGTGGTCGTGCCCGCCGAGCAGGGGATGAGCCCCGAAGGCAGCGCCACCGCGACGCTGTTGGCGCAGCGGGTGACGTCGCGCTCGTAGCGTTCGTTGTCCTTGCCGTCGATGAAGAACAGCCCCGCCACGTAGTCGACGAAGCTGCCCTTGGTGTTGGCGATGCGCAGTTCCTGCGAAATCTGCCGGAAGGCGAGGTTGCCAACGTCGGCGGTGCCGGCAAACTGCTTGTAGACCATGCCCAGGCGGTCCTGGTCCTGGTGCTGCAGGTTGGTCCAGCCCCGGTAGGCGGTGATGGAGGTCAGCTGCAGGCCGCTGCCCAGTTGCCAGTCCACCTGCGCCGAGACGCCGCTGTTGACGTCGGCAACGTCGGTGCCGGTGTCGCTGTTGATCTGGCGGTTGTCGGCGGCCGGCACCACGGGGGCCACGGCGGCCGCGAAGAGCGGGTTCTGGGTCACCACGCCGGTGGCGTAGGCCGTCGTCGTCGTATTGGTGACGACGCCCGTGGGCGTGGTGTCCTTGGCCTTCGAATAGTCGGCGATGAGCGAGACCTTGAGGTCGCGCGTCGGCGTCATCTCCAGGCGGCCGCGCAGGCCCTGGCGGTCGTAGCCGTTGACCTTGCTGCCGTCGAAGACGTTGGTGACGTTGCCGTCGTACTTCGCCGTCATGGCCGAGATGGAGCCGCGCAACATGCCTTCCTTCAGTTCGCCCGAGGCGCCCATGCGCAGGCGGCGCTCGTTGCCCTGGAAGAAGGAGAGGTCGACGTAGCGTTCGGTGTCCTTGCCCGGCGCCTTGCTGACGATGTTGATGACGCCGGCCGACGCGTTCTTGCCGAACAGCGTGCCCTGCGGGCCGCGCAGGATCTCGATGCGGTCGATGTCCAGCAGGTCCATCGTCGCCTGCCCGGGCCGGCCGGTGACGACGCCGTCGATGACCATCGACACCGTGGGCTCCACGCCGGGCGAGGTGGAGATGGTGCCGACGCCGCGGATGAACAGCGCCGTGTCCTTGTTCGACGCGTTGGTGCGGAAGTTCACCGTCGGCGCCTGCGCCGTCACGGCGGCCAGGGTGTTGACGTTGTCCTGCTCCAGCGCGGCGCCGTTCAGCACCGAGATGGCGATCGGCGTCGTCTGCAGCAGTTGCGGTCGCTTGGTGGCGGTGACGGTGATGGTCTCGATCTGGCCGGTGTCGGCCGGTGGCGACTGTTGGGCCAGGGCCGGCAGGGCGGCCAGCAGCGCGGCGACCAGCGGCAGGCGAGGGCTGCCCGGCGTGAACGAGGGGTGGCGTTTCATGTCGTCTCCTGGTTGTCAAATGCCGTCGAATGCGGCCTGGGGGTGGCCGGACTGTTAGCGCTAACAGCCCGTTCGGGAAACAATATCACTGCGCCACAAAAATGCGCATTGCGGCAAACCCGCGTGACGCCGCCGCAACCCGGCGAGGGCGCGGGGCCGCGGGGACGCTCAGGCCGCCAGCAATTCCAGCAGCACGGCAGCGGCGCGCTGGCACTGCGCGCGCGTCACGTTCAGGTGCGTCACCGCGCGCACGGTGCGCGGGCCGAAGGCATTGACGAGCACGCCGCGTTCGCGCGCCCGCGCACTCAGCGTCTGGGCGTCGATGGCCAGCGACCCAGGCAGGTGGAAGACGACGATATTGGTCTGCACCGTCGCCAGGTCCAGCCGCAGCAGGCCGCCGGCGGCCAGCGCCTCGGCGAGCACGCGCGCGTTCGCGTGGTCCTCGGGCAGCCGCGCCAGGTGGAAGTCCAGCGCATGCAGCGCTGCCGCGGCAAAGATGCCGTTCTGGCGCATCGCCCCACCCAGGCGCTGGCGGTGCCGCGTGGCGGCCGAGATCAAGGCCTTCGACCCCGCCAGCAATGAGCCGCCGGGCGCGCCCAGGCCCTTGCTGAAGGCGACCGCTGCGAGGTCGAAGGGGGCGGCCAGCTCGGCCACGGCCAGGCCCGTGGCGGCGCTTGCATTCCACAGCCGGGCGCCGTCGAGAAAGGTCGCCAGGCCCAGCTCGCGGGCGACGGCGCAGATCTGCAGCACGTCGGCCTGCGGCACGACGACGCCGCCGGCGCGGTTGTGCGTGTTCTCCACTTCGACCAGCGTGGTGGTGGGGAAGATCGCGAAGTTGCGCGGCTTGACCGCGGCGCGCAGCTCCTCGGCGCTGAAGCGGCCGCCCTGGCCGATCTCGAAGATCTGCACCCCGGCGTTGGCCGCCGCGCCACCCAGTTCGTGCCACGCCGCATGCGACTCGCGGCAGGCCACCACCTCGTCGCCCGGCCGGGTCAGCGTGCGCAGCGCCACCTGGTTGGCCATGGTGCCGGTGGGCAGCCAGACAGCGGCTTCCTTGCCCAGCAGCTCGGCGCAGCGGGCCTGCAGCCGGTTGGTGCTGGGGTCCTCGCCGTACTGGTCGTCGCCGACCACGGCGGCGGCCATCGCGGCACGCATGGCGTCGGTGGGCAGCGTGACGGTGTCGGAGCGAAGGTCGATGCGTTCGGTCATGGAGTCGACGGGTGGCGCCGCGCGGGCGGGCCCCGAGGTGTAGCACAGCGGGCAAGGCCGGCAGGGCCGGTCCGCGCCGGGCGCGGTCGTCGCCGCTGCCGGCGACGACGGCGGTTCAAAGGGCGGCGGGCTGCAGCAGCGATGGCGCCGCGGCCTTGCGCGCAGCCTCCCGCGCCACCCAGTCGATGATCTCCAGCCGGCCGTCGGCATGTTCGACCAGCGCCGTCAGGCTCTCCACCCAGTTGCCGTCGTTGCAGTACAGCACGCCTTCGATCTGGCGCATCTCGGCATGGTGGATGTGGCCGCAGACGACGCCCTGCGCGTTCGTAAAGCGTGCCAACAGCGGGCGAGGGCTCCCCTTGAGCCAGGCGGCCCTGCATGTGAATGCGTCACAAGGCCGGGCCGACACCAGGCACAGACCTGACCCCTTCCCAGCGCGACTATGTATTCACGCAGGAATGGTCCTAGCTCATCAGGAGTACCCTATGCTTGCACTCGTCGTTACCGTCCCAGTGCTTGTCGTGATCGCCGTCATGGAGGTCATGCGCCGGGTCACATGATCGGCGGTGTTTCACCACGAGCGGTAAACCGCGTCCCTCCATGCGATCCGCCGTGTGAAGGTCTCTGTCGTCGCCGACCTGACCTGCTGGCTCAAGTGTGGCCAGGGACAACGCGGCGAACTCCGCTGGCAAAGACGACAAGCTTGGGTCAGCCTTGGCCGCGCCACGATTCGCGGCATGTCCCTCGAGCACGACATCGCTTTGGAGGTGCACGACCGTTCGGGCATCTGCAACCGCGACATGGTCGGGTTCGGCGCCCAGTGCGACACCTGGCCCGGCCGCTGGTACCCGTGCGAGTGCGAGCGCAAATCTTCGACGACCTCCGCCTGCCCCGGCGCGCCGACGACGTCACCGCGCCGCCTTTCGGTGGCCTGCGAACCTTCGCAACTGCGGGACGGCGAGGTGGCCGACATCGTCGCCTTTCTCAGCACCTCGAACGATGACCGGCTGCCACCGCCGCAAGGCACGGCTGCATCGCAGGCGGGCGCCGGGACAGGCCAGGTCGGTGCGGTGCCCTCGGCGGCCAGTCGGCCGCAGCCCTGAAACGCAGCGGAGGGCAGTCAATTTCCCCAGGCGGCGCTGGGTATGCGCCCGTCCCCTGCGGTCGACCGATCACCGCGGTAGGCCGGCCCATCGACGCCGAGCGGGCAGACGCGCTGTGGCTCGCTGCGCGATGTGGATCAGCCCGAGGAGTCGCGCCGCCTGAGGGTCTCAAGGCGCTCCAGCAGCGCCTCCGGGTAGGTCACTTCGACCTGGGCGGCGCCGGCATAGAAGACGCCCTCGTTGCCGTCGAGCGTGATCAGCCCGCCCTCGTTCACGACGGTGTCGCCAACGCGAACGGTGCGGGCGACTTCGTCGATCTGCAGCTTGCTGCAACCCACGAGACAGACCTTGCCGAGCTGCCGCGCCACAACCGCCGCATGGGAGGTACGTGCACCGCGTTGCGTCAGCAGTCCGGCGGCCGATTCCAGCGCTGCGATGTCGTCAGTCTCGGCATCGCGGCGCACCAGCACCACCGCAGCCCCGGTGGCATGTCGGGTAGCTGCGTGGGCTTCGTCGAGGGCGACTTCGCCGACCGCCACACCGCTGCTTGCGCTGAACGCGCGGCCCATCGGCGCGAGCACCGCGCCACCGGCAGCGACGACCCGGGGTTGCGCCAGAGACTCACGAACCAGGCTGGCCGTGCGTTGCTGCGCCACCCGGGTGCTAATCAGGCCCTCGTCGAGCAGGTCCAGTGCAATGCGCGCCGCGGCCAGCGGCGTGCGCTTGCCGGACCGGGTCTGCAGCATGAAGAGCCGACCACACTGCACCGTGAACTCGAATTCCTGCATGTCGCCCAGGGCATGTTCGAGCTGTCCTGCTGCCTCCAGCAGCTCGTGCCACACCTCGGGCAGCACGGCCGCCAATTCCTCGTGGCCGTGGGCACTGCGACGCCCGGACACAACGTCTTCACCCTGCGCGTCGAAGAGGAAGTCCACCCACAGCGAGGGCTCGCCGCTGGACGGGTCACGCGTGAAGCCCACACCGGCACCGGACTGGCCACCCGCGTTGCCGAAGACCATGCGCTGCACCGTCACTGCCGTGCCGATGGTGTCCGCGATGCGGTTCAGCCGACGGTACTCGATCGCCTTGGGCGATTGCCAGGATGCGAAGACCGCTTCGATCGCCTCCCCGAGCTGCTGCGCCGGATCCTGCGGGAATGGACGGCCCGCGCCCTGTGCATAGACATCGAGACAGCGCTGCGTGAGCGCACGCAGCTCGGCGAAGTCGAGATCGCCCGGGTCGCGGCCAGCGGACAGCGCCATGGCGGCCTCTTCGAAGGGGCCGGCAGGCAATCCGGCCACGACCTCGCCGTAGCTGGCCACCAGGCGTCGGTAGGCGTCCCACGCGAGCCTGGGGTTGCCGGTCTGGCGCACCAGTCCGCCAACCGTGGCGTCGCACAAGCCGATGTTCAGCAGCGTATCCATCATCCCCGGCATCGAGACCGGCGCGCCCGAGCGCACCGACACCAGCAAGGGGCGGCGTGGGTTGCCCAGCGCCAGCCCGCTTGCACGTTCCAGCGCCGCGAGGCTGGCCTGCCACAGGCCGGCACCAGCCGCACGGGTGTGCGGGTCGGCGCCATAGCAGGTCCCAATCACAAAGGCGGCGGGCACCGGCAGCGACAGTTGAGCCATGCGCAGCAGGTTCCAGGCCTTGAAGCCGATACTCTCCGGCGAGGTCTGCCCGGGGTCGACGCTGCGGTTGCCGCATCCGATGAGATAGACCTCGGGGGGCAAGGACATCGCTGGCGCCGCGGACTGTCCTTCCGCAAGGGAGTGCAGGGCCGTCGGTGCCGCGTCGGGTTCGGCAGTTCGCGCAACGGGGGCGCCTGGCACCTCGCCTGGCTCGTCGGCGAGGCGGTGCTTGGGCTCGCGCCGGTGGTGATGGCTCACCCTTACACCCCAGCCTTGTCGAAGGCCAGGTCTCTGAGTGCGTAGGCGGTGGCGAGCAGACGGTCCGAAGCCAGCTCAAGCGTGCCCGCCAGGTCATTGGCAAGCATCAGCGAAGGCGCGTCCTGAACAGCGCCGAGAATCACGCGCCGAGCGTCTCGCAGCAGCGCGTCGCACTGTCGCTCGGCCTGCAGCACACGCCAGGTGGCGCCCAGGAAAGCATCGTTGTCCTCGGCTTCGCCCTGGCTGCCGAGCGTGCGGGCGATGGCCAGCGCTTTCACGTGGTCCTGGGTTGCCTGCAGCACCGTGGCCGCCAGACGCACCAGAACCTTGCGCACCTCGTCGTTCCACCCCTTGAGGTGGTGGTCGGCGATCAGGCTGATCAGGAATGCAGCCTCCTCAAGCGCATCGGCAACGTCGTCGGATTGCTCCACCAGGCGCGCCACGGGCCGCCAGCGGGGCTGGCGGTCGGCCTTCTCGCGCGCCTGCATCACCAGGTGGTCGGCCTTGCGCTCCCAGTCCTTCGAACGGGCGGCCAGCGCCGCAGCGTCCTTGCCCGAACGCTCGGCGCCGTGCGCCAGGCCGTCGCTGACCGCCTGTGCCAGTGCATGGCAGTACGCCGCATGTTCGGCCAGGAGGTCGAACTCGCTGCTGCGCTGGCGCACATGCAGCGCCAGCAACATGCGTGTCTCGTCGGCCACCAGGGCCGCCGGCTGTCCTCGGCGCAAGGCATCGCGGGCCAGCCGCATCACCGCCACAAGGAAGGCCCGCGCGTCGGCCACGCCTATGATGTCGTCGAGCCGGTCGCCGATGCGGAAAGCGCCTTCGCCGGCTGCCTGCATGGCGGCGAATATCAGGCGCTCGCCGCCCACCTGCAGCCAGGCGCGGTGGCCGATCTCAAGCCGTGCCGCTTCGGCCAGGATGGCGATCGCCTCGCCTCTCTTGACGAAGGCCTGCAGTCGCTTGCGCGCTTGGTTCCAGTCGATCAGGAACACGATGCGTGAGCCGATGCCCTCCAGCGCCACATCGACTGCCGCATCGTCAACACAGTCAAATTGCGCCACGCCGACCGAGTAGGCCGTGCCCTGGTTGAGTTCGGCATGGCTCCGCGATTCCACGCCCGACCATTGCGCGCCAAAGGGTGCCAGCAACGCCTGGAAGAAATCGAATCGAACGCGGTGCAGGTCGGAGTAGGTCAGTGTGATCTTGTGGGCCGTGACCTGGATCACTAGCACGTGGGCATCGTTGGTGCCGATGTCATTCTGGATCAACAGCCGCTCGCCATCGCGCGTGGCTGCAGTCTCCAGGCCCGGGTGCTCGAACTTCAGCCCCGCGGTGCGGTTCAGTCCGCGCATGAACGCAGCCACCCGGGGGCGGTCCGGGGGCTGCAGATCCCAGACGTTGGCACCGTCCATGACTTCGCTGGCAAGCTCGCCGGAGAGCTTGTTGAGCTCCTTGTGCAGGTCCATCACCAGCAGGTGCAGGCTGTCGCCGTCGCTGCGTCGTCCCCGCGTGAGTTCTTCGATCTGCGGCCCGCTCAGCCGGTCCAGGGCCAGTGCGCGCAGCCAGTCCTGGCGAAGCTCTGCGCGGCCGTGCAACGCATGGCCCTGGGGTGTAGCCTCCGGCACTGGGCGTACCATGGCCGCGAGATCGTCGCCGATGCACTTGAGCAGCCTGGGAAGATCGGGGATGAAGAAGTCGCCGTCAACCAGGCGGGTGGTCGCCGCGAGTTCGTGCAGCCAGACCGTGTTCAGGCCCGCTGTCGCGATTTCCTTCGACAGGTCTGGCAGCGGCTGGTAGGCGTGTGTGGCATGTGCCGAGGCCCACTGCACCACGCTGAGATAGACCTTCAGGCGGTCGTTCGCGGACAGGGCGGCCTTGACCCAGGCCGGCAGCATCAGCTTGCGCTGGCCGAGGGACGCGACCGCTTCGATCTTCTGCATGGATTCCGTTCACAGCTGCCGAGGGGCCTAAGCAGTCTTGCGTGACTGCATGTCAGGCCGATGGCAAATCGCCGGCCGGGCGGCGCAGAATTGATCTAGCGCAATCGCCTGCCCGCTTCAGCGCCAGCCCGCGCCGTGAATAGCCCATGCGGGACCACAGAGCCGGACCGGCCAGTGCCAACCAGGCGCCGCCCAGGGTGAGGAGGGCCACGAAGACCGCAGCGCTGCCGCAGTCCTTGGCCTTGGCCGCGAGGGCGTTGAATTCCGGCGTGCTGGTCAAGGGCGCCAGGGCGAGCATCAGTACCAGTTCCTGGCGAAATGCGGCTTCGTCGCGCCAGGCGATGCGTATGCCTTCTTCTGAATACCAATAGGCCTGACCGGGAGGCCGGGTCAACGCCTCCGCGCTTTAGGCCCGGCGTGGCATTGCAGAGCGTGGGTGGGAGTCCTCACCAGGAAACGAAAACCACTTCGCGTCGCCATAGCCAGTGGTTGAAGGTGGATGGCGGCAGTTCGACAGGCGCGGCCCGCGTGCCCAGCGCGACAAGCTGAATCGTGTGGCCAAGATCGGTGGCCGTGAATTCCATGGGCATCATGACGACAGGCCTGCCCGCCGTATCGACGGTGGCCAACAGATGCTCGACGCGAACGCGCCGATGATGCGGCGGGGATTCTCCATCGACCATGATCACCCTCGAAAGTAGGGAAAAAGAGTTTTCGGCCTGCCCTGAAGCCCGGTCGCTGAGTATATGAACGAGCCCCGAGTCCGTGGTCCCCAGCCGCGATCCGTCGGCACCCACCGTGAGCGGGAAGGCCATCGGCGCACCGGGCAGCATGAACGGTGCCACGGCCGAGACAATCAGAACCAGAAAATGCGGTGCGTGGCCCGCGCTTAAGGCAAGGGATGGTAATCCATCCAGCAACGCTATGTGACGCTTCAGGAGCGTGACGAAGGGCGGAAGCGCCAAGTCAGCGTGGGCGCGTACCATCGTCGTCAACGAAGAGCGCGTCATGGATGGGTCTGAGACGGTAATGGTGTACAGCTTCCGCGTAGCGGGCTACAACCTCGAAAGCAGCCCACTGGCGGGCTACAAGGCCACGCGCGATGCGATCGGGCGTATCGCAGACGGAGTGATCTTGGAAAGTACCGCCGAAGAAGTCGGGGCCGAGGATCTGGATGCGCAGGGCCGCTACCGTCGCATTCCCACAGGTTGGTCCCATCCGACCTGAGCGGTCCGGAGCGACGCCGTGGGGCGCCCTGCCCCCTGTGCCTTGTTCAGTTGCCGAAGAAGTGCCGGCGATACGAGGCCGGCAGGTCCTCCAGTTGCAGCATCAATGGCAGATCGGTGGTTCCGACGCCCGGATCCCACGCTGCGTGGCCCAGCCGGCCTGCACCTTAGCGCAGGTAGCCTTTGACCAGCGCCAGGGCCTGCACGGGTGCTTCGTGCACAGCCGCTCCACGGGCAACGGCATTCGCGGCTGCACTTGCCTGTCCGGCGGAGCTGGGCAGCGCTGCTGCAAGTCCTGCCAGAGGTTGGCGGCCGTGCGGAGGCGGTTCGGTCATGGACACGCTGGCACAGCCGAAAACATAGTCGATGCTGCTCAGCAAGATGCCTGCGCCGCCCTGGTAGTCCGAAGTGGCCGAGGAGCCGCCTCGGTTGCGTCCCGAGCCAATCGCACCAGGATGGATCGGAGCTTGTAGCGTCGATTGAAGAGGTACTGGATCTGGCCGAGGTAGCGGTGCCCGTACTTTTTAGAAGGCATGCATGGCCCAACCGGCGGGCCTCCGGCGGCCCCTGCGGGAAGCTGGAAGCGAGAAAATCAGAAACCAAGCAACCAACTTGACTGTCAGACCGACCGGGTCTGACTCAAGCCAACAGGCCTCCTGGAAACCCGGTGCGCTTCAGTGTGAGGGCGTGATCGAGAAGAGTGTTGTGGCTTGAGGTCCTGCCTGTCCGTTGGACGCGTGTTCGGAGATCCAGGGGTCAGGTGCGGCGGCGTTGTCGCACCGCCCACCGACTGAGGAGTCTGACCATGTCCCTTCCATCCACCATGCAGGTCGCTCGCATCCACGATCAAGGCGGGCCTGAGCAAATCCGCATCGAGACCGTCGCCGTTCCGCAACCGGGACCTGGACAGTTGCTGATCCGCGTCGAGTCGGCCTCGGTGAACTTCTCGGACGTCAAACGCCGCCGGGGCGATGCCTACCCATTCCCCACCATGCTGCCATTCGTTCCGGGCGGTGAGGTCGCGGGCTCCGTGGCGGCGCTCGGCCCGGGTGTGGATGCACCGGCTGTCGGTGCGCCTGTGTTCGCGCTGGTGGGCGGCGACGGCCAGGGCGGCTACGCCCAGTTCGCGCTGGCCTATGCTGCGCAAGTCACGCCGCTGCCCGCGGGCCTGGACGCCGACCGCGCCAGCGTGTTGATCGTCGCCGGCGCCACCGCGGCCTTGATCCTCAAGCAGGTCGCCGAGCTGCAGCCCGGCCAAAGCATCCTCATTCCTGCGGCGGCCGGCGCCGTGGGCAGCTATGCGGTGCAACTGGCACGGCATCTGGGTGCGGGCTTGATCGTCGCGGGTGTCAGCTCGCCCGCCAAGGCCAAGATCGCACGATCGCTGGGTGCCCATGTGTCGGTTGACTACACACGACCCGGCTGGGCCGATGAGGTCCGGCGCGCCACCGACGGCCGCGGCGTGGACGTGCTGCTCGAGGCCAGCGGCGGCCCCTTGTTGGCCCAAGGCCTGCACGCCCTGGCACCTTTCGGTCGTGCCGTCGTCTATGGCGCGGCCAGCGGCCGGTCGGCCGCGCTTGACGCAGCGACGCAGGAGCGCTTCTTCTACGCTCCGGCGCCGAATCAATCGCTCATCGCCTTCAATGTTGGCGGCTGGTTCATGGAGCGTCCGCAGGCTGCCGGCGCGGCGCTGGTTGAACTGGTCGGGCTCGTCGCGCAGGGTGTGCTTGCCACGCCAACGATCCAGCGCCTGCCTCTCGCACAAGCCAGCGAGGCCCACCGGCTGCTCGAAAGCCGCCAGACTTCGGGCAAGCTCGTGCTCAAGCCCTGGTAACCCCTTCGTCGACCGCAACCCACAGCACCAGGAGTCCGACATGGAATTCGTTCTCACCTTCAATCAGCCTGTCGAGGAAATCGAACGGCACGAAGACCTGCAGCAAGGCCCCGCCTCGATGGCGCCCTGGAAGATCTACATGGGCGAACTCGTGGCAGCCGGTGTGATGCGCGGCGGCAACCGGCTCGCCCCGCCGTGGACGGCCACCACGGTGCGCATGCGCGACGGCCAGCGCATGGTGCTGGACGGACCCTTCGCCGAAACCAAGGAACTGGCCGCTGGCTACGTGGTCATCGACGTGGCGTCGCTGGACGAGGCGCTGAAGTGGGCCGAGAAGAGCCCGAGCACCGCCATCGGCAGCACCGAGGTCCGTCCTGTCGCCCAGCCGCCGATGTGAGCGCCGGAATCGATGAACGCACCCGTGCCGCCGCCGTGGCCGTGGCGCGGGGCTCGTATGGTCGATTGCTCTCATGGCTGGCCTGGCAGTGGCGGGACATCGCCGCGGCGGAAGACGCGCTGGCCGAGGCCCTCGCGGCCGCCCTGGTTTGCTGGCCGCGCGACGGCGTGCCCGACAGCCCCGAGGGATGGCTCATGACGGCCGCCAAGCGCAACCTGCTCAAGGCTGCCCGGCGCCGCCGCCACACCGAGGACCCGGCCCTGACCGTGCTCTTCGCCGGCGACGAGGATGCCGCGCCCCCCGCGGTGGCGGTGCCCGACGACCGGCTGCGGCTGATGTTCGTCTGCGCGCATCCTGCCATCGACGCCACGGTGCGCAGCGCGCTCATGCTGCAGACCGTGCTGGGCCTGGATGCGGCCCGCATCGCACAGGCCTTCCTCACGTCGTCCGAGGCCATGACCAAGCGCCTGGTGCGCGCCAAGGCCAAGATCCGTCTTGCGGGCATCCGCTTCGAAGCGCCTGAATCCGACGAACTTCCGGGCCGCGTCGGCGCCGTACTGGACGCGATCTACGGCGCCTACACCCTGCACTGGGGGCAGTGCGAGTCGGGGCCTGCGCGGGCGCTGGCCGAGGAGTCGCTGTTCCTGTCGGAACTGGTGGCGGCGCAACTGCCAGGCGACCCCGAGGGCATCGGCCTGCTGTCCTTGCTGCTGCTGTGCGAGGCCCGCCGGGGCGCCCAATTCGACGCCGACGGCGAGTTCATTCCCTTGGACCAGCAGGACCCTGCGCGCTGGGATGCGGACCGGATCGACCGCGCGCATGCGCTGCTTGCGAGGGCTGGAGCCTTGCGCGACCCGGGACCGTTCCAGATCGAGGCCGCCATCCAGGCAGCGCACTGTCATCGCCGGCACGACGAGGCGACGCCCGGGGCCGACATTGTGGTGCTCTATGAGCGGCTCATCGCTCTGCATCCCGGCATCGGTGCCCGGATCGGCCACGCCATCGCCGTGGCGCAGGCCACGGGTGACCCCGGGATCGGGCTGCAATCGCTGGAGGCCATCGACCCGAGGCTCATCCAACGACACCAGCCCTGGTGGGCGGCGCGCGCCTACCTCCTTGCCGGCACCCCGGCCCGGGTGGCCGAGGCCATCGAAGCCTACGGTCGCGCCATCGCAATGACCTTCGAGCCGGCGCTGCAACGACACCTGGCCAGGCGCTTGAACGCCTTGCGCGGGCCGGCGCATTGAAGGGCATGGCGCGTCGATCCTGAAGGCTGAGGGACGGCGAAACGCAGGCGGGTGGGCAACCCTCAGACAGTGCGAGGCTTGCTAAGCTGCAGCGCATGAAAGTCTCCGAGCTGTCCCGCCGGTCCGGCGTGTCCGTCTTCAGGTTGCGACACTATGAATCGCTGGGCCTGATCCATGCGGAGCGGAGCAGTGCGGGCTACCGGCAGTTTGCCGAACGCACCCTGCGTGAAGTGATCTTCATTGCGATGAGCCGCGACCTGGGCTTTCCCTTGCGCGAGATCGCCGACACCTTGCCGCGCTACAGAGCCGGCACGTTGACCTTCGACCAGATGATCGATGTCATCGAACGCCGGGTCGCCGAGGTGGACCGGGACATGGCGGCACTGGGCGAGACGCGACGCAAGCTGGTCGAACACGTGGACTGGCTGGCGCAGAGAAAGCGCGAGTCCGAAGCCCGTCGCGCGCAGTCCAAGGCGAGCACGGCCTGGGGCGCTGCGGGCCTTTCCAAGACCAAGGGCAAGGCCAAGGTCAGGGCATGACGGATCGGGTCGACGACCTCGACCGCCTGGATGAAGTGCGCCAGGCGGTGTTGGGCATGCCGATGGCCCGGACGCTCGGCTTGAGTTTTCTCGACATCCGCGTGGGTGCGGTCGAATTGGCCATGCCGGTCTTGCCGGGCTGGTGCTTCCGGCCCGGTCAGCTGCAAGCGGCAGCGGTGTTCGCCATCGCCGATTTCGCGGCCGTCGCCGCGGCGGCCAGCCTGCTGCCCCGTGGCGCCGCGAATGCAACCATCGATGCGCAGATCAAGCTGCTGGCGCCGGCCCGTGGCGAGCGGCTGGTGGCAAGCGGGCGGGTGATTCACGCCACGCGAATGCTGACGGTCTGCGCGGCCGAGGTCTTCGCCGAAGAAGACGGGCACCAGGCACTTTGCGCCACGCTGCTAGGTACCGCGCGCAACCTGAATGCCACGGCCCCGGGCACCTCGACATGAAGTTCCTGGCCAGCCCGGCCTCGTTCGAATGAAGTTGCGGTTGCCAGGCGACTCCGTGACCCGTTGATCCACCGTTCGCCGAAGGAGTCCACGCATGTTTCGAACCCAGATCACCCGCCTCGGTCTCGTCCTGTGCCTTGCCGCGGGCACTGCCGCTCAGGCCCAGACGGCCGCCACCGCTTACGCCGGCCCCGTGGCGGTCGTGGTCAGCATCGCCGTGCCGGCAGGCTTGCCGCGCGCCAAGGTCGAGGCACTGTTCCAGCAGCAGGCGCCGGGATTCAAGTTGCTCCCGGGGCTCAAGCAGAAGTATTTCACCGTCACCGACGATGGCCGGCGCGCGGGTGGCATCTACCTGTGGACCGATGCGGTCGCGGCGCGCGCATTCTTCAGCGACGCCTGGAAAGCGCAGGTCGTGGCCGCTTACGGCAGTCCCGCCGAGCTCAGTTGGTTCGATGCGCCGCTCGTCATCCAGGGACAGGCAGGCATGCCGTGAAAGGTCTGACGTCCGGTATGGCAGCGGTTCATCCGGAAGCCAGGGAAGCCGGCATGCCGTGCTGGTCGAATCCGGATCGATTTTCGCAAGGCGCGCACCAGCCCTGGTCAGCGTCGCTCTGCGAAGCAAGGTGGACCTTCGTATGACGAAGTTGAACATGAGACTGCGCATGGGCGTTGGCCTTGCGGCCACGTTGGGCTTGCTGTTCGTTGCGCTGGGGCTGTATCTCGCGCTCGCAGGCAACCTACAACTTCAGGATCCCGCGCGAGCCCCCTGGCAGCATCTGTTTGGCGTTCGAGACGCCTTTCTCGGCGCGTTCGTGCTTGCGCTGATTGCGGCCCGTGAAACACGGGCGCTGTTTCTCTTTGCGTCTTCGGCGACGCTGTTGCCCATCATCGACACGCTGGTGACGGCAGGAGACATCGGATGGGCACGGGCAGCGGCGTCCAACCTGCCTTACGAGTTGCCGCTCGCGCTTCTGGTTTGGCTGCTCTGGCCCCGGCCGGCGAAGATCTGATGGCCTGCCTGAGCAAGCAGTCCCATCCAGCCTGACGTGCATGCAACCGAAGCGCAACCTGCGCCCGACCGCGCGGCAATCCGCGGCGCGGACCATCAAGGCAACGCGTTCCGGAGCCCGCCTGTGCAGAGATTAGGCGCCAACTGCCAGAGGCCCCCTTCCACCCGACCCTGCAGGACAAACACATCCTGATCGCCGAGGACGAGCCCGAGATCGCGGCCATCCTGCAGGCCTTCGTTGCCCGCGAGGGCGCGCAGCATCTGGTCGCCCGCGATAGCGCAAATGCCCTGGACGCAGCCCGGTTCTGGCGGCCCGACCTGATTCGCCATCGGCGAGCATCGAAGACCCCAGCGCAAGAAGCACCCAATCGCGGCTGCGCAGCCGTATCGACTGCTCGAGGGGGACGCTCATGGCCGAAGGATCTTGTCCATCGCCCGGCCCTTGGCTAGCTTGTCGATGAGCTTGTCCAGCTGGCGAATGGCCCGCATCAGGGGGTCCTAGACGGCCCTAGATGCTGCCAGCGGATGACGAGCAGCCGTGGCGGCTCCGATTCGATGATCTCGCCGGCGTCGCACACTCTCCCATCGCTTCGCACCATCTTCCACGGCGACCCTGCAGCCCACGAGCTATCGCCGTGCATGCCGAACCAATACCGATTCGTGCAGGACAGGTAAAACTTGGACTAGAGTTGCATGTCGACTAAGCCGCGCTTGAACGCCGCCGTGACCGCCGCTGTTCCAGGCGCGGCAAACCTAGGGCTGCCATTCAACGGTCAGGACCTTGAGAGGGATTGCCCGATGAGCACAGTCCCGTACGCCTTGCCGGCGCTGAAGTTCGCGCACGGCGATCTGGCTCCGGTGATCGACGGGCGGACGATGCGCCTGCATCACGATCTTCATCATCAAGCCTACATCGACGGCCTGAACGCGGCACTGGCACCTTATCCGCAGTGGCATGGACTGACGATCGAAGATCTGCTGCGGCGCCTGGAGCAATTGCCGGTCGAGATCCGGCAGACCGTCAGGAACTTCGGCGGCGGGCACGCCAACCACCAGTTTTTCTGGAAGATCCTGACGCCGCACGCCGCCGAAGAGCCCAGCGACGGTCTGGCCCAGGCCCTGAAGCGGGACTTCGGCTCGGTCGACAACTTCCGCAGGCAGTTCGAGGCCGTCGGGACCCAGCACTTCGGATCGGGCTGGGTTTTCCTCGTCGCCAACCCCGCCGAAGACTTCAAGCTTGAGATCGTCTCGCTCCCGAACCAGGACAGCGTGCTCAACATCGGCCGCATGGGCCTGCTGACCTGCGATCTGTGGGAGCATGCCTACTACCTGAAATACCAGAACCGGCGCAGCGAGTGGCTGCACGCCTGGTGGCAGGTGGTGGACTGGCCCACCGTCGCGGAACGGCTGGACAAGTTTCGCGCCGGCCACCGCCATGCTTGATGGCGATGAACTCTGAGACAGCATTTCCCTCCGTCGTCCGGTAATGCTCCGAGTACCGACTCGTCCGGCGCGTCGCTGCCACGCCTAGACAGTTCCGGGGCACGGTTTCGAAGTCGCTTAGCTTCATGCCCAATCCATCGATGGTGCCATGGATCCCTAACCGAAGCACTCGACCGTACGGGCCTGATTGCGTTCCTGAAAGAGGGCTCCCCCCGATGAGCACTGACACCACCGCCACGGGGACCGCCGTGAGGGGCTTGCCGCTGCTGCTGAAAGAGGTCCGCGCCTGCACGAGCTGCGCCGCGCATTTGCCGCTAGGTCCGCGCCCGGTGCTGCAGGCCGACGCGCGAGCGCGCATCCTGATCGCTGGGCAGGCGCCGGGCAGCAAGGTGCACGCCACTGGCGTGC
The DNA here is from genome assembly GCA_903914615.1 of uncultured beta proteobacterium. Classification (GTDB taxonomy): domain Bacteria; phylum Pseudomonadota; class Gammaproteobacteria; order Burkholderiales; family Burkholderiaceae_C; genus Rubrivivax. Next base: position 22,004 of record CAIWPS010000405.1, read on the forward strand.
CGTTCGACGACGCGAGCGGTAAGCGGCTGCGCGAATGGATGGGCATCGGCCGCGAACAGTTCTACGACCCGGAACTCGTCGCCATCCTGCCGATGGCCTTCTGCTATCCCGGCACCGGAGCTTCGGGTGACCTGCCGCCGCGCAAGGAATGTGCGCCCCAGTGGCGCGCGCGACTGCTGCAGGCGATGCCTCGCATCGAGCTCACGCTGGTCATCGGCCAGTACGCGATGGCGTGGCACCTTCCCGATGCGCGGACGACGAATCTGACCGAGACGGTGCGCGCCTGGCGCGAGCATTGGCCGACCGTTCTACCGCTACCTCATCCGAGCCCGCGCAACAACATCTGGCTCAAGGCCAACCCGTGGTTCGCCGTCGATGTGGTCCCTGCTGTGCAAAGAAGAGTTCGCTCGCTCATCTCGCCGGGTCAGGGCAAGGGAACGGGGTGATCTGGTCGACCTTGTGCCGTCCCATGCGTAGTGTTGGGACTACCGACCCTTTGCCGCCGTTGAAAAGGACCAACCCTCCAGGCCCGAAGCTTACTTTGGCCGGGTGAACTCGTCCGAGATCAGCTTGAAAACGTCGCCGACCGCCCTTCGCGGCTTCTACGCCCAATTGCGTTCTGCCAGATAGCCAACTGACGCAAAGATGACGGGTACCTCGTCGGTTTGCAGCCCGAACTCCCAGGACACGGCGACCAGATCGAAGCCGCACATCGAACCGGTGAGCAGCCCTTGACCCTGGGCTACCAGCATCAGTGTCATTGCGGCCAAGCTTGCCGAACGAAGGGCCTCGTCGCGCTGCAGTTTTGGATTGCCTTCGTGCGATCCCTGCGCCATGGACACTCACGCGTTAACGACATCGGCACTCAAGATGCCGACATCGAGCGACGGTTGAAGCAATTGCGCGAACTTGCGGTGGGCGTTCAACGTGCCGCATACGCTGAGAGTCACCGGCGCATCGACGAACTTCTGCTGTCCATGGGCCGCGGCCTTCAGGCGTTCCTTTGCGGCGGCATCGCGCCCGGCGATGAGCTTCCAGTTCTGGAAGTTGAAGGCACTCGGGCTCAGCATAGCCAGGCGAACGAGTTCAACGATCTGCGCCTCGTCCAGCGGACGTCGCGCGTCGAAGCGATTGACCGAAGTGCGTTGTGACAGCAGGGTACAGACCGACCTCATCAAATTCTCCTAAGCGGGCCGGTTCACTCTGCACCAACACCGAGTCGCTCCAGCCGGCTCAGCCATTGGGCTGCCGCCTGGGACTTCATGTCAGCACGGGCGCGGGCACAGCCTTGTCATCGACAGGTCGCTGTTCTGTCATGACCACGGCATCGGCGTTGGCTGTAATGCCTGCTGCTTCATGGCTGCCACATGCCACCAGGATTTCATCTCCTCATCGCGGCGCAATTCGTATCCGCACTGTCCGACAACGCCCTTCTGATCGTGGCCATTGCCCTGCTGCAGCAGCAAGGCAATCCGGCATGGTGGGCGCCATTGCTGAAGTTCAGCTTCACCATTGCCTACGTGGTGTTGGCCCCCTTCGTGGGCCCGCTGGCCGACGGCTTTCCCAAGGCACGGCTGATGATGGCGATGAACGCGCTAAAGGTAGGCGGCGTGCTGGCCCTGCTGGCAGGGCTCAGCCCGCTGGGGGCCTTCTGCATCATCGGCGTCGGTGCAGCGGCCTATGCGCCGGCAAAATACGGCCTGGTCACCGAGTTGGTCGGCCCGCGCCAACTGGTGGCGGCCAATGGCTGGGTAGAAGTCACCACCGTCTGCGCGGTGCTGCTGGGCGCGGTGCTCGGGGGCGTCCTGGTGAGCCCAGGCATGGCCAGGATGCTGCTGCTGTTGTGGCCGGGGCTGGATGCGCTGTCTGCGGCGACCTGGCTGCTGCTCATCGGCTACGGGCTCGCCGCCGTGCTGAACCTCTGGCTGCCCGACAGCGGAGCGCGCTACCGCCGCGCTCACCGATCCCCCAAGGCGCTCGTGAGGGCCTTTGTGCGCGCACAGGCCAGGCTGTGGCGTGACCCCGAAGGCGGCTTGTCGATGGCCGTGACCACCTTATTCTGGGGTGCAGCCGCGGTTCTGCAGTTCGCGGTGCTTCGCTGGGCGGTTGACGTGCTCGGCCTGGCCTTGGGCCGCGCCGCCTACCTGCAGGCCGTGGTGGCCGTCGGTGTCGTGGGTGGCGCCGCCCTGGCGGCCCGGCGGGTCCAGCTGGCCCAGGCGCTACGAGTGTTGCCGCTGGGGATCTTGATGGGCCTGGCGGTGCCACTGGTGGCGTGCATCGACAGCTGGCAGATGGCGCTGCCGCTACTGCTGTTGGTCGGCGCCCTGGGCGGCGCAATGGTGGTGCCGCTGAACGCGCTTTTGCAGCACCGCGGCCATCAGTTGCTCAGCGCGGGGCGCTCGATCGCGGTTCAGAACTTCAATGAGAACTTCAGCGTGCTGCTGATGCTGGGCCTCTTTGCCGTACTGCTAGCCTTGGGTCTGGACGTGCGCACCATCATGGTTGCCCTGGGCGTGCTCGTCGCCGTTCTCGTCACACTGCTGTGGAGACGGGCGCGTCGGCGTCGCCCCGCCAGTGTCGCGCCGGCTTGATCAAGTTCGGCTCAGGCCGCCGGCAGGGCACCATCCCAGGCCGCGCGCACCGCAGCGGCGCGCGCCGAGATGGCGGCTCCGTATTCGGATTCCACGGCCTCGACGATGCGTGACCAATCCAATCCCTGGGCCGTGATGCGCGCCTTGCCGCCCAGCTCGCGCGCATGCGTCAGCTCGCCAGCCAGGCGCCTGGCGACGCGGCAGAACTCGGCACTCTCGCCGGCGCGGGCCAGCAGGCCGTTCTCGCCATGGCGGATCAGCTGGCCCGCGGCGGCATGGGCGTAGGCCACCACCGCCAAGCCGCTGGCCATCGCCTCCGGCACAACATTGCCGAAGGTCTCGGTCTCGCTGGGAAACAGAAAGACATCGGCCGAGGCATAGTGTGCCGCCAGGTCCGCGCCGCGGCGCATGCCAGCGAACACCGCGTCGGGATACATCTGCATCAAACGTGCCTTGTCCGGTCCGTCGCCGACGAACACCAGCTGCATGTCGCTGTACTCCAGTCGCATCGCCTGCAGCGCCTCAATCACGAGACCGAGGTTCTTCTCCGGCGCAAGGCGACCGACCGAGAGTGCCACCATCGTGCGCGGACCCGCACCCCAGGCCGCACGCAGCGCCTCGCTGCGGTGCGCGGCATCGTAGGCCTGCACGTCGACCCCGCGAGCGACGACGCGCAGACTCTTGAACCCGGCTGCAGCGAGTTCGGCGCGCAGGGCGTCAGTGGGCACCATGGTGCAGGCGGTGGCGTTGTGGAACTTGCGCAGATAGGCCATCACCGGCCGGCGCAGCCAAGCCACGCCGTAATGGCGGCTGTAGGCATGGAAGTTGGTTCGGAAGTCGCTGACAACCGGAAGACGAAGTTGGCGTGCGGCCTGCAGTGCGGACCAGCCCAGCGGCCCTTCGGTCACGATGTGCACGACGTCGGGCCGACGCGTCTGCCAAAGCTTGGCGAGAGCCTGCCGGGACGGCAGGCCCATGCGCAATTGCGGGTAGCGAGGGATGGGCAAGCCGCGCATGAGCACTTCGGCATAGCCCTCAGCCCCAGCTGGCGATTCGTCCCCCGACTGGCGCGGCCTGACCAGCTGCAGCTCATGTCCCTTCGCGCGCAGGCCTTCGACCACCCGGACGCTCGTTGCTGCCACACCATTGATTTCCGGCGGGTAGGTCTCGGTGACCACGGAAATGCGCAATGACCGGCGCGACGGAAGATAGTCTTGGACCAAGATGGAATCCCCGGCGCGTGTAGACATACGCGGATATTCCGTTGCTTGCGCAACAGTCTGATGACAGTCCTATACAAGCGCGCAGACACGCGATCGTCATCGACCTTTCACGGCGCCTTCATCGCAAGCGGTCACGATCCCGTCACGCGGGTAGGTCCCGCGCCCTCGTCAGAACAGCCTAGGAGCAGCCGGTGAAGGAATTCCTGCAAGCCCTCAAAACCCAGCGATGGGACGACCATCGCTACTACCACCACAGCCGCGTCAACCAGACGCTGCATTTCATCAGCGCGCTCAGTTTCATCGCTGCCTATGCGTTGCTGTTTGTCGACCCGGCGATCGCGGCGCTGCTGGCCTGGGGGGTGTCGATGAGCACACGCCAGGCTGGCCACTTCTTCTTCGAGCCCCGCGGCTATGACGAAGTGAACCAGGCCACGCACGAACACAAGGAGGCCATCAAGGTGGGCTACAACCTCCGCCGCAAGGTCGTGCTGATGAGCGCATGGGTGGCGGCTCCGGTGCTACTGTGGCTGGCGCCTTCGGTCGGTGGCCTGATTCAGCCCGCGTTGAACTTCCGCGAGTACCTCCACGACGTGGGCATCGCCTGGCTTGCCTTGGGCGTGGCGGGTCTGCTCTTCCGCACAGTGCACCTGTTCTTCCTGTACGACGTTCAGACGGGACTGGTCTGGGCAACCAAGATCCTCACCGACCCGTTCCATGACGCGATGCTCTACTGGCGCGCCCCTCTGGCCCTGCTGCGGGGCGAGTGGATCGATCCCATGGACCACGCACGACGCCATTGATGCTGGGCACCGGCTGCTAACTCCAACTCCGGGGCCATGATCCTTCCAGCTCAGAAGTGGTGACGCAGCATCTCGCGAAGCAGCCCGCGCCGGATGGTCTTGTTGCTCAGGCCCGGACTCTGCCACCACCAGCCATCGGATTGCATCGCTTGCGCCGACATGACGAAGCGCCGGCACACCTCATCGAATTCGGCTTGGGTGTAGTTCAGGCTGAATATCAGCCGACCGGTGCCCACCCAGCTCAGTGCCAGGCCCTGGCGGCGCAGATAGAACTGCAGCATCCAGTTGTAGCGCGAGGGTTGGGTGTAGAAGACCGTCCAGACCGATGTCAGGTTGGCCACCTGTACCGGCACGCCAGCCTCACGCAGGGCCAGATTCAGTTGCATGGCTCGCCGGTTCCACAGCCCGTCCTGGTCGGCCAGCATCACCCGCACAGGCTCGCTGTGCAGCCGCTCGAGGAAGACCTGCATCGCCCCCATCACGTAGGGATGCGAATTGAAGGTGCCCCGTGCGAAACAGACGTCGGCCGGACGTTCTTCCCTGAAGCGCTTCATCAGCTCGCGCCGGCCGCACACCACACCCACCGGAAGGCCGCCACCAAGCGTCTTGCCGTACGTGACCATGTCTGCCGATACGCCGAAGTAGGCCTGTGCACCGCCGATGCCCAGGCGGAAGCCCATGAAGACCTCGTCGAAAATCAGCACGATGCCGCGTTCGCTGCACACCTGTCGCAACTGCTTCAGCCAACTCGTGTAGGCCTCGCGGTCGTACTGCGCGCGGCGGCCGCTGTCCACCAGCGCGCTGTCGCCAGGTGCCGCGGCATTCGGATGCAGAGCCTGCAGCGGGTTGACGAGCACGCACGCGATGTCCGAGCGCTGGCGCAGCACGCGCAGTGTGCGTTCGTCCATCTCCTTGAGCGTGTAGGTGTGCCCGGGCGGCAGCGGATTGCCCGGGCCGGGTTGCACGTCTTCCCACCAGCCGTGGTAGGCCCCGCTGAACCGCACCAGGTATTTGCGACGGGTGTGGTAGCGCGCCAGGCGCACGGCCTGCATGACGGCTTCGGTGCCGCTCATGTGGAAACTCACCTCGTCCAGACCGGATATCTGCTGCAGCTGGCTCACGTTCCACGCCACCACAGGGTGGTAGCTGCCGAGCACTGGCCCAAGGTCGGCCACGCGCGCGCTGCCTTCGGCAATGCAGGCCTTGTAGAAATCGTGCCCGAAGACGTTGACGCCGTAGGAACCGGTCAGGTCGTAGAACACCTGGCCGTCCAGATCGGTCACCGTGACGCCGTCGCTGCGCTGCAGGAATGCGCCGATTGCGAGGTGCTGGCGCAGGTAGTCGCTGTACTGAAAAGGCACGCGGTAGGCGCCAGTGAACTGCAGGTCGGAGATCGCCTCGCGGGCTTGCCGCGTCAGGGCAACAGACTTCTCGTGGCGGGTGCCAAGCTGCGCCGCCAACGCCGTGAACCCGGCACGCCGACGGGCCTGCACTTCCGGGGGCGCGTTGTCGCTGCCATAGAAGCGTTCCTCGTCGTAGACATAGCCGGGCACCAGCGCCGCCACGCGCTTGGCCATGCGGCTGTGGCCCGTGAGGGAGGGATGCTTAGCGCGCGAGAGCGCCAGGCGCTGGCTCAGGCGAGGCCAGGCCGCCGCCACGCCCGCCAGGGCCAATGCGGAAAGCAGGAAGGGTTCATTCATCGGTAAGGTCTCCTCAGTTCTCCGATATGTATGTCTTCACCTTGACAGCGTTATGAAAAATCAAAATCAAGCCGCACTCACCCCCTTGCGCTGGCGTGACCGCCTGCTCCTGCAGGAAGACCTCAACTTCCTGCTGACCAACCGCGTGCCGCGGGCCGCGTTGACCCACTTCATGGGCTGGTTCAGCAAGATTCGCCATCCCTGGGTCTGCCGTGCCTCCATTGCGGTGTGGCGCCTGTTCACCGAACTCGACCTGAGCGATGCCCGCCAGCGCGACTTCGCCAGCCTGCATGACTGCTTCACCCGCGAGCTGGTGCCCGGTGCCAGGACCATCGACAACGACAGCGAGGTGCTCACCAGCCCCTGCGATGCCATCGTCGGTGCCTGCGGCACTGTGACGCAGGGCAGCGTGCTGCAGGCCAAGGGCATGCCCTACCGACTGGCCGAATTGATGGGCCAGGCGTCGCGCGCCGAGCCCTTCGAAGGTGGGAGTTACGTCACGCTGCGCCTGACCTCGGCGATGTACCACCGCTTCCACGCGCCTGCCGATGGGCGCATCGAGCATGTCAGCTATCTCAGCGGCGACACCTGGAACGTCAACCCGATCGCGCTCGCGCGCATCGAGCGGCTGTTCTGCCGCAACGAGCGGGCCGTCATCCGCATGAGGCTGGCAGACGGCAAGCCGCTGACGTTGGTACCGGTGGCGGCGATCCTTGTGGCCAGCATCCGCCTGCACTTCCTGGATGTGCTGCTGCACCTGCGCTGGCGAGGACCGGTGGAGATGCCTTGCGACACGCCAGTCAACAAGGGTCAGGAGCTCGGCTGGTTCGAACATGGCTCGACCATCATCGTGTTCGCGCCGCCCGGTCTGACGCTGGCACCCGGCGTGGCGACAGGTCAACGCCTGCGGATGGGGCAGGCCCTGATGCGGCGCACGCCAGCGCCGCCTTTACGCTGACATCAGCCTGCCTTGGAGCTGACATCGCCGCGTCACCGCTCCTTGAAAACATGTCGTGATGCCGTGCATCGACCTGGTCTGGTTCAACGCTGGTGGCGGGCACCGCGCTGCCGCGCAGGCGCTGGAGCAGGTGATGGTGGCCCAGGGGCGACCCTGGCAGATACGCAAAGTCAACCTGACCGAGGTGCTGGACCCGACGAACCTGTTCCGCCGCGTGACCGGCATGGACCCCGAGGACGTCTATAACCGGCGTCTCGCCAGCGGCTTCACGCTGGGGCTGGCGCAGGAACTCAAGCTGCTTCAAAGCCTGATCCGATTGGGTCACACCGTCCTCGTGCAGCGCCTGGCTCGGCATTGGCAGGCCACCCGGCCCGATATGGTGGTGTCGCTGATACCCAACTTCAACCGGGCCTTGCACGACAGCCTGGCCCAGGCGCTGCCCGGTGTGCCTTTCGTTACCGTGCTGACCGACATGGCCGACCACCCACCGAATTTCTGGATCGAACCCGATCTGCGGCAGCATGTCATCTGCGGTACCGACCACGCTGCTCAACAAGCACTGCGCAGCGGCTGCGAGGCCTCGCGCGTGCACCGCTCACGGGGCATGATCCTGCGCCCCGAGTTCCACATGCGGCCCGCATTCGACCGCGTGGCAGAGCGCTGCCGCGTCGGACTGGATGCCGACACGCCCACCGGCTTGGTTCTCTTCGGTGGCACGGGCTCCCGGGTCATGAAACGCATCGCGACCGAGTTGCCAGGCACGCCCCTCATCCTGATGTGCGGACGCAATGAGGCGCTGGCGGCCCGCTTGCGTGCGCTGCCCCGATCCGCTGGGGACGCACCGCGGGTGGTGGTGGGCTACACGCCCGACGTGGCGCACTGGATGCGCATGGCCGACTTCTTCATCGGCAAGCCCGGCCCAGGCAGCCTGAGCGAGGCGGTGCAACTGGGGCTGCCAGTGATCGTCACCCGCAATGCCTGGACGATGCCGCAGGAGCGCTGGAACACGGATTGGGTGCGCCAGCAGGGCGCGGGCCTCGTGCTGCGCAGCTTCCACGAGGTTGGAGGCGCCGTGGGCGAGATCATTGCCCATATGGCAGCGTACCGCGAGCGGGTCGCAGGCATAGCCAATCACGCAGTCTTCGATGTCCCGCAAATTCTGGAGCGCATCCTGGCGCTGTCCGGGTCCGCTTTGCGGCAGCCCCAGGACCTGGTGGAGTCATCCGACTGACTCGCGCCTGTCACTGCGGCGTCGCGCAAGCCAACGAAGATCGGTGTCGTCATGCGTCGCGACGAGCTTCCCACACCAATTGAGCAGAACGCGGACGCCGAGGGCAGTCTGCGCCTGCGCACGGTTTGGATCAGCGACCTGCATCTGGGCACGCCCGGTTGCCGCGCCGAATCGTTGCTGGACTTCCTGCGCACCGTCGATTGCGAGACCCTCTACCTGGTGGGTGACATCATCGACGGCTGGCAACTGCGCAGGCAGTGGTACTGGCCGCAATCGCACAACGACGTCGTGCAGAAGCTGCTGCGCAAGGCCCGCAAGGGTACACGGGTGATCTTCGTGCCCGGCAATCACGACGAATTTGCGCGCAAGTACCTGGGCCACAACTTTGGTGGCGTCGACGTGGTGGAAGACCATGTGCACATGACTGCCGACGGGCGCGCGCTGTGGATCACCCACGGCGATCTTTTCGACGGTGTCATCCAATGCGCAAAATGGCTGGCTTATGCCGGCGATTCGCTCTATGAATTCACGCTCAGGCTGAACCGGCACTTCAATTCACTGCGTGCGCGACTCGGGCTGCCGTACTGGAGTCTGTCGAAGTACCTCAAGCTCAAGGTCAAGCGCGCCGTCAGCTATCTCAATGACTTCGAGGTGGCGGTGGCGCGCGAGGCGCGCCTGCGCGGGCTGCAGGGCGTCGTCTGCGGCCACATCCATCATGCCGAGATGCGTCAGATCGAAGGCGTGCTGTACTGCAACGACGGCGACTGGGTGGAGAGCCTGACCGCGCTCGTCGAGCATGCAGATGGCCGGCTCGAAATCCTCGACTGGGCCGCGCACGAGGCGGCGGCGAAGTCCTCAGAGCCAGTGCCCGCTGTGGCGGTGGCGGCGCTGCCCTGAGGCCATGCCGACACGAGGTCGCCCGGTCCTTGTGAC
>CAIWPS010000406.1 GCA_903914615.1 uncultured beta proteobacterium
GACGACCTCGCGCTCCGGGTGGGCGTCGCAGAAGGCGGCGAAGTCGGCGGGCGGGCAGCCGAGGTCGAGCGAGCAGGTGGCGGCCAGGTCGGGCATCAGCACGCGCTTGTCGGGCGAGAGGATCTTGGCCGTCTCGCCCATGAAGCGCACGCCCGCCACGACCAGCGTGCGCGCGGCATGGTCGCGGCCGAAGCGCGCCATCTCCAGCGAGTCGGCGACGATGCCGCCGGTCTGCAGCGCCAGGTCCTGCAGGTCGCCGTCGACGTAGTAGTGCGCCACCAGCACGGCGCCCTGGGCCTGCAGCAGCGCCGCGGCGCGGGCCATCGCGGCCTGGCGTTCGCTGCGCGACAGCGGCGGCGGCACCTGGGCCCAGGCGCGCGCGGTGCAGGCGGCGCCGCTGGCGTCGGGGCGGTCGTAGTCGTAGGCGATCTGGGTCATGGCGGTGATGGGTGTGGATGCATCAGGCGGCGGCGAAGAAGCGGCTGGGCGACACGCCGACCGAGCGGCGCACCATGGCCGAGAAGGCGCTGGCACTGGCGTAGCCGAGCTCGGCCGCGATGTGCGCCATCGGCCGCTTGCGCGCCGCCATCGACAGCGCCTTGGCCAGCAGCACCTGCTGCCGCCATGCGGCGAAGGTGGTGCCCAGTTCCTGGCGGAACAGGCGCGCCACGGTGCGCACGCTGGCCCCGGACTCGGCGGCCCAGCCGGGCAGGGTGGCGTGGCGGGCGGGGTCGTCCAGCACCGCCTCGCACAGCGCACGCAGGCGCTTGTCGGCGGGCAGGCCCACGCCCAGCGCCACCGGCTGCGCGCGCAGCAACTCGTCCTGCGCCAGCGCTGCGCACAGGCCTTCGCGTTCGGCCTGCGCCGGCCGCGGCAGCTCGGCCAGCTGGTCGACGAGCTCGCGCAGCAGCGGCGAGACCTCGAGCACGCGGCAGCGCGCCCAGTCAGCCGTCGCCCCCACCGCGGCCCCCAGCGGCGCCGGCCCGGCGCGGCCGCGCGGCACGTGCAGGTACAGGGTGCGCAGCTCGGCGTCCTCGACCACGGTCACGACATGCTCGATGCCGGGCGGGATCCACACCGCGCGCGAAGGCGGCACGATGTAGGTGTGCTGGCCGGCGGTCACCCGCAGCACGCCTGCCGACGAATAGGCCACCTGCGCCCAGGGGTGGCTGTGCGGCGCGATGCGCGTGCTGGCGGCCAGGCGGCGCGCCCGCACCCGCACGGGGTGCTGTGCGTCGGGGGCGTAGGGCGAGGCATCCAGGGTCGGGGCGACGACGGCGGCGCGGCGGGATGGCATGATTTCGACAGAACTTGGCCCACTATCGTAACCCGGCCGCCGCGGCAGCGCGTAACCTCGTCCGGCCATGAGTTCACTGCCCTCCCCAGCCACCGCCACGGCCCCGAGCCTGGCGGCCGCGGCGCGCCGGTCCGACTTCACCGTCATCGGCCTCGTCGGCCTGGCGCACGGCACCTCGCACTTCTTCCACATGCTGCTGCCGCCGCTGTTCCCGGCCATCGTCCGCGAGTTCGGCTTCAGCTACTCGGAACTGGGGCTGCTGGTGACCGTGTTCTTCGTCATCTCCGGCGTGGGGCAGGCGCTGGCGGGCTTCCTGGTCGACCGCGTCGGTGCCCGGCCCGTGCTGTTCTTCGCGCTGGCTTGTTTCGTCGCCGCGGCGCTGGCGGCGTCGCAGGCGCGGGGCTACGGCGGGCTGATGCTGGCCTCGGCGCTGGCCGGCCTGGGCAACGCACCCTTCCACCCCGCCGACTTCACCATCCTCAACAAGCGCGTCTCGACGCCTCGGCTGGGCCATGCCTTCTCGGTCCACGGCATCACCGGCAGCCTGGGCTGGGCGCTGGCGCCGGTGTTCATGATCGGCGCCAGCGAACTCAGCGGCAGCTGGCGCACGGCCTGCCTGTGCGCGGCGCTGCTGCCCCTGTCGGTGCTGGCGCTGCTGACGTTGCAGCGCCATGCCATCGACGACCGCCAGGGCGCCTGGGCCGCCGCCCCGGCGCGCCCGGCCGGCGCCGCGCCCGAGCACCCGCTGGCCTTCCTGCGCCTGCCCTCGGTGTGGCTGTGCTTCTCGTTCTTCTTCTGGTCGACGGCGGCGCTGTCGGCCATCCAGAGCTTTGCCGGCCCCGCGCTGGCGCGCATGTACGGCCTGCCGCTGTCGGCCACCGCCTTCGTGGTCACCGGCTACATGCTGTGTTCGGCGGCAGGCACCGTGGCCGGTGGTTTCCTGGTCGCCGGCGCGCGGCGGCTGGAACGCACCATCGCGCTGGCGATGGCGGCGGCCGGAGCCTTGCTGTTGCTGGTGTCCACCGGCGTGTTGCCGGCGCTTCTGGCGGGCGCGCTGGCGGCGCTCGCGGGGGCCGGCACCGGGCTGGCGGGGCCGTCGCGCGACATGCTCATCAAGCGTGCCGCGCCGCCCGGCGCCACGGGGCGTGTCTACGGCACGGTGTATTCGGGGCTGGACGTCGGCTTCGCGCTCGGCGCCCCGGTGTTCGGGCGGCTGCTCGATGGCGGCCATGTGCAGGCCGTCTTCGTCGGCTCGGCGATGGCGCTGGCGATGGGCATCCTCTCCGCCGGGATGGTGGGCCTGCGCATGCGCTTCGTTCGCGCCGCCGCGGCCTGACCCCAGCGGCCTGCCGCTACAGTGCGGCCATGCCCGACGCCACCGCCGCACCGACCGCCCGCCTCGCCGGCCACGCCCTCGTCGAAGCCCTCGTCGCCCAGGGCATCGCCACCTGTTTTGGCGTTCCCGGCGAGAGCTATCTTGCCGTGCTCGACGGCTTTCACGAACACCGCGACCGCATCCGCTACATCGCCTGCCGCCAGGAGGGCGGGGCCTGCTTCATGGCCGAGGCGCAGGGCAAGCTCAGCGGCCGCCCGGGCATCTGCTTCGTCACCCGCGGGCCGGGCGCCACCAACGCCAGCATCGGCGTCCACACCGCCTTCCAGGACTCGACGCCGCTGATCCTCTTCGTCGGCCAGGTGGCCAGCGACCAGCGCGACCGCGAGGCCTTCCAGGAGATCGACTACCGCCAGATGTTCAGCCCCGGCACGCTCGGGCTGGCGAAGTGGGTGGCCGAGGTGCAGTGCGCCGACCGCCTGCCCGAGTACGTGGCCCGCGCCTTCCATGTCGCGATGCAGGGCAGGCCCGGCCCGGTGGTGCTGGCGCTGCCCGAGGACATGCTGACCACGCCCACCGCGGCGCCGGTGCTGCCGCGCGTCGAGCCGGTGCAGGCCTGGCCGGCGCCGGGCGGGCTGCGTGAACTGCGCCAGATGCTGCTGCGGGCGCAGCGGCCCATCGTCATTGCCGGCGGCTCGGGCTGGGACGCCGAGGGCGCCGCGGCGCTGCAGCGCTTCGCCGAGAACTGGCAGCTGCCGGTGGCCTGCGCCTGGCGCTTCCAGGACACCTTCGACAACCGCCACCCGCTCTATGCCGGCGATGTCGGCATCGGCACCAGCCCGCAACTCGCTGCCCGCGTGCGCGCAGCCGACCTCGTCATCGCGCTGGGCATCCGGCTGGGCGAGATGACGACCCAGGGCTACACGCTGCTGGCCGCACCGCGGCCGCAGCAGAAGCTGGTGCACATCCACGCCGGGGCCGAGGAGCTGGGCCGCGTGTATGCCGCCGACCTGCTGCTGCAGGCCTCGATGGGCTGCGCCGCGAAGGCGCTGGAGGCGCTGGCCGCGCCCGTCGTGCTGCCCTGGGCCGCGCAGACCGAAGCCGCGCAGGCCGATTACGAGGCCAACCTGGTGGCGCCGCCGGTGCAGCCGCTGGACATGGCGGTGGTGGTGAAGACGCTGCAGCGCCTGCTGCCCGAGGACACCGTCTACACCAACGGTGCCGGCAACTTCGCCGGCTGGCTGCACCGCTACTGCCGCCACCCGGGGCTGCAGCACCATGGCCGCACCCAGCTCGCGCCGACCAGCGGCGCCATGGGCTATGGCCTGCCGGCGGCCGTGGCCGCAGCGCTGCTGCACCCGGCGCGCTGGGTGCTGAACCTGGCCGGCGACGGCGACTTCCTGATGACCGGCCAGGAGCTCGCCACCGCCACCGGCTACGGCGCGAAGAAGCTCATCAGCGTGGTCGTCGACAACGGCACCTACGGCACCATCCGCATGCACCAGGAGCGCGAGTACCCGGGCCGCGTCAGCGGCAGCGACCTCTACAACCCGGATTTCGCGGCGCTGGCGCGCGCCTACGGCTGGCGCGCCGAGACGGTCGCCGACACGGCGGCCTTCGAACCCGCACTGGCCCGCGCCTTCGATGCCGGCACGCCGACCCTGCTGCACCTGAAGCTGAGCAGCGACGTCAGCACCAGCCGCAGCACGCTGGCGGCGACGCGCGCCGCCGCGCTGGCCCGCCGCGGCGCGGCCTAGGCGCTGCCGCGGCCCCGCAGCAGCAGGACGACGCCGAGCGAGATCACGCCGGTGGCCGCCCACTCCAGCGCGCTCACCGCTTCGGCCCCCAGCACGACACCCAGCACCAGACCGATGACCGGGTTGACGAAGGTGTAGCTCGAGGCCAGCGCGGCGCCGCGGCGCTGCAGCAGCACCATGTAGGCCGAGAAGCCGACGACCGAGCCCGCCAGCACCAGGTAGACCCAGCAGGCCAGTGCGCGCGCGTCGGGTGGCAGCGTGGGCTGCTCGCCGCGCCACCACGAGGCGGCCAGCAGCAGCAGGCCGCCGGCCAGCATCTGGCTGGCATAGCCCGCCGGCCCCGCAGCCAGCGTCAGCGCGCGGCCGCCCGGCAGCCCGTGGAGGGCCCACACGCTGCCCAGCGTCCAGGTGGCGCACGCCAGGCTGATGGCCAGCAGCCCCGGCCACGAAGCGGCGTAACCCTGGCCCTGGGTCAGCAGCGCGACGCCGAGCAGGCCCAGGGCGATGCCGGCGGCCTCGGTCCGCGTCGGGCGCAGGCCGTAGGGCCATTGGCCCAGCGCGACGAGTGCAGGCACGACGGCGATGAAGGCCACCACCAGACCCGAGCTGACGCTGACCTCGGCCACCGCGGTGGCACCGTAGCCGCCGCCCAGCATCAGGGCGCCCAGCAAGGTGGCGTTGAGCCACTGCGTCGGCCGCGGCCAGGGCGCGCCACGCCAGCGCGCCCAGGCACCCAGCAGCAAGCCGGCGGCGACGAATCGCGTGCCCATCTGGAACAGCGGCGGCAGGCTGACGAGGGCCCACTTGATGGCGAGGTAGGTCGAGCCCCAGATCAGCCAGGTGGCGGCCAGGCAGCCGACGATGAGCGGTGGCCAGCGCGTCGCGTCGGCGCGGGCTGGCGGCAGGGTGGCGGTGCTGGACATGGGCGACATGGTAGAAGGTCGCATGCATCGCATCCGAAGGCTCGCCGGGCCGGCCGGGCGCGGCGCCTGCCTTCAGGGGCCCCGCGCCCCTCACCGTCCCGACCTCGCCGCGCGAACACGGCGTGATGTTCACGCCCGACCAGGAGCCTGCGCCATGACCGCCCCTGCCGACTTTGCCACCTGCGACCTCTGCGACGCCCACGGCGCCGACCCCGGCCTGCGCGTGCTGCCGCCGGTGTTCGCCAGCTACGGCGGCCGCCCGCGCTTCTGCGGCCCCGTGAGCACGGTGAAGTGCTTCGAGGACAACAGCCTGGTCAGGGCCGCCGTCGAGGGCCCGGGCCAGGGCCGGGTGCTCGTCGTCGACGGCGGCGGCTCGAGGCGCCGCGCGCTGCTGGGCGGCAAGCTGGCGGCGCTGGCGGTGCGCAACGGCTGGGCCGGCGTGCTGGTGGACGGCTGCGTGCGCGACGTCGCCGAACTCGCCGCCGCCGACCTCGGCGTGCGCGCGCTGGCCAGCCAGCCCATGCCGCCGGTCAAGCGCGGCGAGGGCCAGCGCGACGTCGCCGTGCAGGTGCAGGGCGTCTGGGTGCGCCCGGGCGACTGGCTGTACGCCGACGCCGACGGCGTGCTGGTGAGCGCGGGGCCGCTGTCGTGACCGCCGCGGTCGCGGTCGAGTGGGAGGTGGTGCCTGGCGAAGGCGAGGACCTGCAGGCCATCGCCCGGCGCTGCCGCCAGCGCGTGGCGCGCCGCGCCCTGCTGGCCGCCGGCGTGGCGGCGCTGCCGGTGCCGGGGCTGGACTGGCTCACCGACGTCGGCCTGCTGGTGCGGCTGCTGCCCGAGATCAGCGCCGCCTTCGGCCTGTCGCAGGGGCAGATCGAGCGCTTGGCGCCGGACCGCCGCATCGTCGTCTACAAGGCCATCAGCGCCGGCGGCGGGCTGCTGGTGGGCAAGGTCATCACGCGCGGGCTGGTGCTGCGCATGGTGCAGCTGGTGGGCGTGCGCCTGAGCACCCAGCAGGCGGCCAAGTTCGTGCCCGTCGCGGGCCAGGCGGTCTCCGCGCTGCTGACCTACTCGGCGATGCGCTACGTGTGCGAGCAGCACATCCGCCAGTGCATGGCGGTGGCGCGCCAGCTGCAGCTGCCGGCCCCGTCGTGAAGCGGGTCGCTCGCTACAATCGACCTTTCGGGGTGTAGCGCAGCCTGGTAGCGCAACTGGTTTGGGACCAGTGGGTCGAAGGTTCGAATCCTTTCACCCCGACCAACGGCGAACGTGCGCCCGTCGCGCCGACGCCGCGACGCAGGGGGCCACCCTAGGGGTTGCCCCAGACCTTCGGAGGTGCGAACCTTCCCATCGAGCCCGCCATTGCAAGAGCGGCCCCCGGAGACAGACCCTGAAAGCAAGCGGCTGGAGGTCTGGCATGGCGGCGCAAGTCACGATGGACGAATGGCGATGGTGGCTCACCGAGCCCGGCACCGGGCGCAGGGTTCAGAGCGCTCAACACATGACCGAAGCGCAGGCGCGGGCTCTCGACCGCACCGCGCAACCGGTGCGCGGCTCGCACAGGGCGCGCCAGCTAGGCGCGCCCCATCCGCTGTCTCCCGAAGTCCTGCCACTGGCCGAGGCCTCCTGACATGGCGCGGCCGGGGCCCGATTCAGGCGCCGGCACACAGGCAGCTCTGAGCCAGGCGCCCTGACTGCCGGCCGCGATCTCGGCATGGTTGCCGTCGGTCACCCGCCGGCCATCCTGCATCAGCAGCGCATGGGCACCCGGGAGAAGGCGTCGGCAGGGAGCAGCGGGCGCAGGGTGCCCTGGTCGATGCGGTCGGAAATGACGCGCAGCACGCGCGGCTGCGCCAGCGCGTCGGTGGCGGCCGCCAGCAGGCACAGGCCGGTGCACATAGTGATCAAGTTACACGGTGCATGCAACTTCATCGAGGTCTCCCAGCGGCGGGCCGGCCCCTGTGACGAAGTGCCGCAGGCATTCAGCGCATCAGGCGGCACCGCGCACGGGTGCCGTGGCCGCGGCCATGCGGCGCGTCATGCCGGCGTCGTGTGCTTCGACCGCCGGCCTGGCGGCAGCGGCGCGGCGCGATGCCGGCACGCCGTCGTCGATCTCGGCGGCGAGCTTGCTCGCCAGGTTCAAGGCCGCGGCCACCAGCCACGAGCCGGTCTCGCGGTCTTCGCGCGTGTCCTGGTCGAGGAAATGGTCGGCGGCGCGCGCCGCCGCGTGCAGCTGGTGCGCGCGCACGCGCAGCGGCGCCACCGTCTGCTGCAGGGCGGCGTCGGCCGGGCGCTCCTTCAGCGCGCGCGCCAGGCTGTCGATGTCGCCGGCCAGTTCCTCGGACATGGCCACGGCGCTGGAGATCAGCCACGACCCCGTGTCGCGGTCTTCGGCGGTGTCCCGTGCATTGAAATGGTCGGCGGCCTGGGTGGTGGCGCGCAGCTGGTGCGCACGCGCGCCCAGGTGGCGCAGCGCCTGCGGCGGGTCGTCGAAGTCGGGGCTGCTGCGCGGGGCTTTCTGGGCGTCGGTCATGGGCGGCTCGGGCAGTTCGGGCATCAGCCGCGATTCTGCCCACGATCGGGCCCCGGCGGCCGTGATGCATGCCCCGCGATCGAAGGTCGGCTGCCGCGCAGCAGCAGCGACAGGTCCAGCAGCGGCGGGCCAAGCTCGGGCGCTGGTGCGGCAGCAAGGGGCGGCGCGGGCCGCACGGTCTCGAAATGCGGCAGCAGCGCATCGGGGATGAAGCGCGAGCGCAGCGCGTACAGGTGGCGGTCGCCCCAGGCGCGCTGCTGGGTGACGTGGAAGCGCTGCGGCACCCACAGGTGCAGGCTGTCGCGGGCGCGCGTCATCGCGACGTAGAGCAGCCGCCTTTCCTCCTCGATCTCGGCGGCGCTGCCGGTGGCCATGTCGGCGGGCATGCAGCCGTCGACGACGTTGAGGATGTGCACCGCATTCCACTCCTGGCCCTTGGCCGAGTGGATGGTGGACAGGATCAGGTAGTCCTCGTCGCGCAGCGGCGCGCCGGCTTCGTCGCTGCTGGCGGCCGGCGGGTCCAGCGTCAGCTCGGTGACGAAGGCGATGCGGCTGCGCTGGCCGGCGGCGATCTGCTGCAGCTGGCGCAGGTCGGCCAGGCGCACGCGCGCGTCGTCGTACAGGCGCTCCAGGTGGGGCTGCAGCCAGCTGACGACGCGCGCCAGGTCGTCGGGCCAGCCGGCCTCTTCGCTGCGCAGATGGTCCATCAGCCGGCGCAGGTCGGCCCAGGCGAGGGCGGCGCCGGGGGGCGGCTTGAAGTCGGCCAGCGGGCCGGCATGGTCGAGCAGGCGCCGCACGCTGGCCGGCCCCATGCCGGGAACGAGGCGCGCGCTGCGCAGCGCGGCCAGTCGCGAGTGCGGGTTGTCGGCCCAGCGCAGCACGGCCAGGGCGTCCTTCACGTGGGCGGCCTCCATGAAGCGCAGGCCGCCGAACTTGACGAAGGGGATGCCGCGGCGCACCAGCTCCAGCTCCAGCGCCATGCTGTGGTGGGCGGTGCGGAAGAGCACGGCCTGGCGCTTCAGCGCCAGCCCGGCCTCGCGCGCGGCGAGCACGGCGTCGGCCACGCCGCGCGCCTGCGCGGCCTCGTCCTCGACCGTCATCAGCTGCGGCATGGTGCCGGCGGCGCGTTCGGTCCACAGCCGCTTGGCATAGCCCTGGGCGGCCTGCGCGATGACGGCGTTGGACGCGTCCAGGATCTGCGGCGTGCTGCGGTAGTTGCGTTCCAGCGCGAGCACGCGCGCCGGCGGCGTGAAGCGCTGCGGCAGGTCCAGGATGTGGCGCACGTCGGCGCCGCGGAAGGCGTAGATGCTTTGCGCATCGTCGCCCACGGCCGTGAGCGTGCAGCCCTGCGAGGCCAGTGCATGGACGATGTCGGCCTGCAGGCGGTTGATGTCCTGCACCTCGTCGACGAGCACATGGTCCCAGCGCCCCGCCACGCGGGCCGC
>CAIWPS010000407.1 GCA_903914615.1 uncultured beta proteobacterium
CTCGATGCTGCCCTGCGAGACGAGGTTGATGACCTGCACTCCGCGGCGCTGGCCCATGCGGTGCACGCGTCCGATGCGCTGCTCCAGCACGGCCGGGTTCCAGGGCAGGTCCATGTTGACCACGGTGGCAGCAGCGTGCTGCAGGTTCAGGCCCACGCCTCCAGCGTCGGTGGACAGGAAAAGTCGGCAGCCCGGCTCGTTGTTGAAGCGTTCCACCAGCGCGCCGCGCTTTTCAGCCGGCACGCCACCGTGGAAGAGCACGTGGTCCCAGCCCTTGCTGCGCAGCCGTCGCATCAGCACCTCGTGCGTGCCCAGCCACTGGCTGAAGACCACAGCCTTTGCGTCCGGTTGCTCGAACAGCTCTTCCAGCAGCGTGACCAGCTCATCAGCCTTGCTGCCGAAGTCAGTATCGTGGTCGAGCAGCCATGTGCTGTTGCACGACATGCGCATGTTCTGCAAGGCGCACTGCAGGCGGCGCTGATCGACGTCGGATAGATAGCCGGTCTTGCGCCAGCGCGAGACGATTCGCGTCACGATCTGGCCGTTCTCATCGTGATGGATGCGCTGCTGCGGCGTCATCGGCAGCAGCAGGGTCTTGTCAACACGCTCCGGCAGCTGCGTCAGCACTTCGGCCTTGCGTCGGCGTAGCAGGATGGGCGCCAAAGTGGTGCCGATCCGATCGAGGTGGCGGTAGCCGACTACGCGGCCCGCCTCATCGACTTGCTGGTGCTCGTGCAGGAAGCGCCAGGTGGGGCCCAGCCGATGCTGGTCCACCAATTGCACGATCGAGATCAGTTCCTCGAGCCGGTTTTCCAGCGGCGTGCCGGTCAGCACGATGGCGTAGGGTGTGTCGATGCGTTTGAGTGCGCGCGCCGCGACGGTGTTCCAATTCTTGACCCGCTGCGCTTCGTCGATGATCAGGAGTTCTGGCGCCCATTGAGTCACCAAGTCCAGGTCGCGCACCAGCGTGTCGTAGCTGGTGATACGGCAGAAGGTGTCCTCCATGTACTGCTGCTGGCGCGCCGCACGCAGACCCTGCACCACCTGCGTGGGCCGCCCGGAAAAACGTGCCACCTCGCGCTGCCACTGGTGCTTCAGCGAGGTGGGGCACACCACAAGCACGCGCTGCACACCGAAGTGCCGCGCCATCAGTTCGGCCGCAGCAATGGCCTGCACGGTCTTGCCAAGCCCCATCTCGTCGCCCAACAGCACGCGCCCGCCGCGGGCTGCGAACAAGGCACCTTCGGCCTGGTAGGGGTAGAGGCTAGCCTTGAGCAGCTTCGCCAGGCCTTTGTCGGCTGCGCCTTTTGGGTAAGCTGCCGCCAGCACAAGTTGCCGATGCTCGCCGTCGCGCACCTGGGCGACGAAAGCCAGGGCGCGTTCGTCGATGCGCAGTTCGTGGCCCTGCATCGCAGCATCCTTTTGCGCGGCAACTATGAAGCCATCAAGTTCGCCCAGCCGAGCCCATGGCAGCGTCCAGCCAGCCGCGGCCTCGAAGAGTTGACGCGCGCGGGTCAGCAGGCGGCTCGGGCAGTCGCTGCCGGGGCGAAAACGTACCGTGCGCTGGCCCGCATGGTGCAGGTAAATTTCGCTGAAAACCGTCGTGTAACCGCGCTTCAGCGCGGCCTCGCCGCCGCGGCGCGCAGCCAAGCGCGCGAGCACGAACTCGACGTGTTTGCAAGTGCCCAGGTCGTTTGTGGCGAAGTCCAGGCAGGTGCACAGGTTGTCGCCGGGAGAGGTGCCGCGTATTGCGACCCGATATCGGCCGCCTGTGTCGGGGTTGGCGACGCTGAAGTCGGAGAAGAACGGCGCCACCTTGGCGTGCGCCAGGTTAACCAGCCCGAACTCCTGGTCGCTTCCGAACTGTCGACGTAACGTGCGCTGCCAGTCATCTGCGGACATCTGCGCAGGCTTGCGCTGGCGCGAAAGACGCGGCTCGGTGCTTGGCTTGGACTTGGTTCTTGCGGCCTTGGAGGTCTTGGCAATCACAGAGTCAGGTCCTCGATGGTTGGCCGACTCCTGCGAACCGGCAATATGTCGGCGCCTTGCGCCAGGGCAACCACTCCCAAAATGGCGGCCGCAGCGCAGACAGGGATCAAGCTTCTGCGGGCGGCGGGTCGATGCCGGCGAAGACCGCGGCCATCGCGACGCGGCAGCCGACGCTGGCGGCCTCCAGCGTGTCGCTTTCGCTCTGGTCGTGCAGGTCCCACAGGCCGTCGGCACCGCGGCGGAAGGCCTCGACGCGGCGCGTGTCGGGATCGACGAGGATGTATTCCTGCAGTGCCGCGATGCGGCGGTAGAGGGCGAACTTCTGGCTGCGGTCGTAGGCCTGGGTGGTGGGGGACAGCACCTCCACCACCAGCGTGGGCGCGCGGAAGAGCAGCTCGGTGGCCAGGTCAGCCTTGTCGCAGGTGACGAAGAGGTCGGGGTAGAGGATGGTCTCTTCGCCGATGGCGATCTTCATGCCCTCGGTGAAGACCTGGCACGGCGAGCCATCGAGGGCCTGCGCGAAATGCCGATTCAGGTTGGACACCACACGCCCGTGGACGCGCCGCGCCCCCACCATCGCAAACACCTCGCCGCGATGGAACTCGTGCTTCTCGGACTGCTCGCTCTCCCACGCCAGGTAGGCTTCCAGGGTCAGCTTGGGCTGCGTCAATGCATTCATGGCTCACCTCGCGCGGCAGCCGTCATCGTAGCGCTGCGCGCACCGCGGCGGCCACGCGCTCGACGTCGGCCTCGGTCATGCGCGTGTACAGCGGCAGGCTCACCATGCGCTCGTAGGCGTGCTGGCTGTGCGGGAACATCGAAGCCGAGAGGCCGTAGCGCTCGCGCCAGTAGGGGTGCAGGTGCAGCGGGATGTAGTGCACGCTGCAGCCGATGCCGGCTTCGAACAGCAGCTCGATGAAGCGGTCGCGCTCCATCGCCGCGCCGTCGGCCAGGCGCAGCACGTACAGGTGCCAGGCATGC
>CAIWPS010000408.1 GCA_903914615.1 uncultured beta proteobacterium
CCGGTAGGTCGGCGCCGCGTTGAGTCGCGCGAGGACATTGCCGGTGGTGGGATTGGCCAGCGTGTAGGCAATGTTCGGCGTGGTCCACTGGCACAGCAAGGTGTCCGCGCTGCCGCCCGGCAGCGTGATGTGGCCCAGGTCCGTGAACGAGAAGTTGGTCGGCAAGCCGCCGACCGTGAGGAGCACGCAGCGGTCGTTCGGACCGCGCGGGTTTGTCGGGTCGGGTGCGCAGCTGATACTGTCCAGGTGGACATTGCCGGTGGCCACGAGGCCGAGCCAGACAACCCGGTTGCCGAAGGAGTCGGCGTCACCGACCTGCGCCACCGTCGGCGGCGCCGCCAGGACCGATGAAGTGACCGCCAGGCCGGCCAGGGCCAGGCAGCAAGCACCGATCGTCGTATTCGTATTCATGAATGCAATCTCCAGGAACGTGGGGGGGGCAACGCCTGCAAGGCGCTGGGTTGGGTTTGCCGTTTCCGGCGGTAGCGCGCCGAGCAGGATCGGCTTAACGACTTCAGCGGCTGCTCGCCACCCGGATGCCCTGCCGTTCGGCGGCCTGCCAGCGCGCTGCGGCCTGCAGCACGCAGGCGTCGCGGGTCATGCGCGAGGCGGCCTGCTCGCATCGGGCGGCCAGGGCGACGGCTTCGGGCGTGTCGGGCAGCCAGGGGCTGGACGACGCGCCGGCGAACAGGGTCATCAGCAGGCCCAGCACCGAGGCGCTGGCGGCAAAGGCAGCACAGGCGCCGGCGGCGCGGCGACGGGAGGCAAGGGCGGCGGTGGCATGAACAGTTTGCATGTGGATCTCCGGGTTTGAGGGCAGTTGGCCGGTGCTGCGGTTGCGGTGGTCGGGCGGCAGGCACTCGGCTTGAACGCAAGACTAGACAGCCACACCCGGCCCGCCGAGCGGCTTGCGACAGGTCCGGTGACGAGAGGCGTCAATGCCCGCCGCTGCGCCGAAAGGGCTTCTGAGGCCGACGAACGCCTGGCGGCGTGCCCGTCAGCGGGGCAGCCGGATTCGTCGCCGACAAGCCGTGTTCACACCGCGAACTGGCGGTCTCGTCGGCGCACCGGCCGCGTCCGTCGCCCACGGCGGCACGTTGGCATCCAGGTTGTCGCGGAAGGACAGTTGATTCGTGTTGGCGGCGATATCGATCGAAGGTCACCGAGGGTTGCTGCGTAACCTGCGGTGGCAACCGCCGCTGCTGGTGACCGCCGTGGCACTGGCGCTGGCCTCCGAGCCGCTGTTTCAGCTGCGGGTGTTCGACGAGTTCAGCGTGGCGCAGGTCGCCCACGCCGTCTCGCGCCACTTCGTCGCCAAGCTCACCGTCGGTCTGGCATTGCTGGCATCGATCGCCTTGGCGCGGCGCCGGCCGCTGGCCAACGCCTGGGCCGAATCCACGAGGCTGCTGATGGCGGACTGCATCTCGACCTCGCTAGCCAATCAGGGCCCGTCGACCGCATCGTTCGGCGTCACCAGCGATGTCTGGCTGCCCTTTGCCGGCGCGGAGACGCTGCGCTGGGGCTGCGCATGCACGACAACCTGCTGCGCTACCTGCGTGCGGCGCTGCCACACGATTCGCACCGCGATCTCGAGTGGCTGGCGGCGCCTGGCTGGCGCCGCATCGCCGCGCGAACCGCCGGCATCTGCGCTGCCGCGCTGGGGGCGCGAGTCGCGACGCGCCGGGCCCGCGAACTACGAGACCGTGGGCCGCGCCTGGGCTTCGACGCCCAGCCATTCCGACTCACGTTCGGCCTCGGGCAGCGCGCGCAGGCCGCGGATCAGCGGCAGCCGCCAGGCCACCAGCACCAGCAGCAGCGACACGCCGCCGGCGAAGGCCAGCGCCGCGCGCAGGCCCACGTGCTCGCCCAGCCAGCCGCCGAGCAGCGCGCCGGGCGACGCCGCCAGCAGCGTCAGCCAGCGCATGGTGCTGGTCATGCGGCCCAGCAGCGGCGCCGGCGTGACGGCCTGGCGCAGCGCCAGGAAGTTGATGAAGATGAAGACGGCCCCGGTGGTGAAGCTCATCAGCATGAAGGCAAAGGCAGCCACGCCCCAGGCGTTGGCCGGTGCCACCGCGACCAGCAGCCAGCCCGCGCCGCAGATGGCGTAGCCCACCACCAGGCAGGGCCCGGGGCCGATGCGATGGCTGACGCGGCGGCCGAAGACGCTGCCGCTGATGGTGCCCAGCCCCATGCCCATGTAGCACAGCCCCACCGCCTGTTCCGACAGGCCCAGGGTGCGGGTGGCGAACAGGATCTGCACCGTCAGCGCCGCGTAGTGGCACATCTGCCAGACCGCCATCAGCAGCGCCAGCGTCACCAGCACGCGCTGGCCGGCAACGAAGCGCAGGCCGGTCTTCATGTCGCGCCAGAAGTGGCGGCCGGGCCGTTCGTCGCGCCGCTCGTGGATGCGGATGTGGCGCAGGATGAGTGCCGAACCCAGCAGCAGCACGGCGTTGACGAGCAGCGCGAGCGGCGCGCCGAAGACCTTGATCAGCGCCCCGGCCAGCCCCGGGCCGGCGACCTCGGCGCCCGAGGTCGCCAGCGCGTTCTTGGCATGCGCCTCGACCAGCCGCTCACGCGCGACCACCTGCGTCAGCACGACCTGCGCCGCCGTGCCCGCCACCGTGTGCACGAGGCCGATGAGGAAGCCCACGGCGTACAGCCAGCCCATCGCCAGCCAGCCCAGCCACCAGGCCAGCGGCACGCTGGCCGCGGCGACGGCGATGAACGATTCGCCGACCACATAGACCGGCAGCTTGGGCACGCGGTCGAGCCAGACGCCGGCCGGCAGCGAGAAGATCATGAAGGGCAGCAGCTCCACCGCCGTGAGCATGCCCATCTGCGTCGGCGTGGCGTGCAGCAGCACCGCGGCGGTGAGTGGCAGCGCCAGCATCATCACCTGGTTGCCGAAGGAACTGGTGAGGATGGAACTCCACAGCCGCAGGTAGGAAGGGTCGCGCAGAAGGTCGCCGTCGGGCAGCTTCAGCAGCTTGTGCAGGCTCAGCAGGACGCAACTCCCTCAGCCGAACGCCGCGGAGCCGGCTTCGCCGGGCCGCCGGCGTTGCCCCCTTGAGCGGGAAGCGCCGCAGGCGCTTCGGGGGCGGGCGTCATGACCTGTAGTCGGCGTTGATGCTGACGTAGTCGTGCGAGAGGTCGCAGGTCCACACCGTGGCCTCGGCCGCGCCGCGGTGCAGGTCGACGCGCACGGTGATCTCGCTCTGCTTCATCACGCGCTGGCCGTCTTCCTCGCGGTAGCCGGGGTGGCGGCCGCCTTCGCGCACGACGTGGACGTCGTCGAGGAAGAGGTCGATCCGTCCCTGGTCAAGGTCGCCGATGCCGGCGTAGCCCACCGCGGCCAGGATGCGGCCGAGGTTGGGGTCACTGGCGAAGAAGGCCGTCTTCACCAGTGGCGAATGGGCAATGGCATAGGCCGCCAGGCGGCACTCGGCGGCGTCGCGGCCACCCTGCACCTGCACGGTGATGAACTTGGTGGCGCCTTCGCCATCGCGCACGATGGCCTGGGCCAGCTGCTGCGCCACCGCCACCACGGCGTCGCGCAGGGCGCGGCCCTCGGCGCTGTCCAGCGCGGTGATGGGCGCATGGCCCGCCTGCTGGGTGGCCACGAGCATGAAGCTGTCGTTGGTGGAGGTGTCGCCGTCGATGGTGATGCGGTTAAAGCTGAGGTCGGCGGCCTCGTTGAGCAGCGGCTGCAGCAGCGCCGGGTCGATCACGGCGTCGGTGGCCATGAAGCCCAGCATCGTCGCCATGTTCGGGCGGATCATGCCGGCGCCCTTGCTGATGCCGGTGACGGTGACCGTGCGGCCGCCGATCTGCAGCTGCCGAGAAGCGCCCTTGGGCAGCGTGTCGGTGGTCATGATGCCCAGCGCCGCCTCGCCCCAGTGCGCCGGCTGCAAGGCCGCCAGCGCCGCCGGCAGGCCGGCCTCGATGCGTTCCACGGGCAGCGTTTCCATGATCACGCCGGTCGAGAAGGGCAGCACCTGCGCCGGCTCCAGGCCCATCAGCGCGGCCAGGCTGGCGCAGGTGCGGCGCGCCCGCACCAGGCCGTCGGCACCGGTGCCGGCATTGGCGTTGCCGGTGTTGACGACGAGGGCGCGGATGGGGCCCGTGGCCAGGTGTTCACGGCAGACCTGCACCGGCGCGGCGCAGAAGCGGTTCTGGGTGAAGACGCCGGCCACGGCGCTGCCTGCGTCGAGCGCGAAGACGACGAGGTCGCGCCGGTTCGCCTTGCGCACGCCGGCCATGGCCACGCCGATGCGCACGCCAGCCACGGCATGGAGGTCGCGGGGGTCGACGGCGCTGAGATTGACGGGCATGTCGCTGTCCGGGCAGGCTGGGGAGCGCAGATTGTAGGGAGCGACAGGCGGCCTACAGGGGTGCAACCCCCAGTCGCCGCCGCTGTCGCCTGCCACATCACGGGGCCCGGCCCGGCCTCGGCAGACCACGGACCGGGGCTCTGCTGTGCCCGTCTACCCGAGCGGCTACCCGTGCTAGGCCAGCTTGCCGTGGCAGAGCTTGAACTTCTTGCCGCTGCCGCAGGGGCAGGGGTCGTTGCGGCCGACCTTGGGCACCGCCGCCACCGCGGTCTCGGGGTCGGCCACCTGCGAGACGCTGCCATCCTCGTTGGGGTGGGTGTAGGTCACGTTGGCGAGCTGCCCGGCCTGCTCTTCCAGCGCCTGCGCGGCCTGCGCCACCTGGTCCTGGCTCTGGATGCGCACCGTCATCAGCACGCGCGTGACTTCCATCTTCACCACGTCGAGCAGCTGGCTGAAGAGCTCGAAGGCCTCGCGCTTGTATTCCTGCTTGGGGTTCTTCTGCGCGTAGCCGCGCAGGTGGATGCCCTGGCGCAGGTAGTCCAGCGCGGCGAGGTGCTCGCGCCAGTGGCTGTCGATGGCCTGTAGCAGGACCATGCGCATGAAAGGCGTGAACTGCTCGCCGCCGACCTGCTCGATCTTGGCCTGGAAGTGCGCGTCGGCGGCCTTGACCACCTTGTCGACGATGTCCTCGTCGGTGATGGAGTCGCTCTTCTCGACCTCGGCCTTCAGCGCCACCTCCAGCTGCCATTCGTCGCGCAGCGTGCGCTCCAGGCCGTCCAGGTCCCACTGCTCTTCGAGCGTGCCTGCGGGCACGAAGGTGCGCACGACGTCTTCCATCGTGCTCTTGCGCAGGTTGGCGATCTGCTCGTCGAGGTTGGCGGCCTCGAGGATCTCGTTGCGCTGCTGGTAGATGACCTTGCGCTGGTCGTTGCTGACGTCGTCGTATTCCAGCAGCTGCTTGCGGATGTCGAAGTTGCGCGCCTCGACCTTGCGCTGCGCGCTTTCGATGCTGCGGTTGACGATGCCGGCCTCGATGGCCTCGCCCTCGGGCATCTTCAGCCGGTCCATGATGGCGCGCACGCGGTCGCCGGCGAAGATGCGCATCAGCGCGTCGTCCAGGCTCAGGTAGAAGCGGCTGGCGCCGGGGTCGCCCTGGCGGCCGCTGCGGCCGCGCAGCTGGTTGTCGATGCGCCGGCTCTCGTGGCGCTCGGTGGCGACGATGCGCAGGCCGCCGGCGGCCTTGACCTGCTCGTGCAGGCTCTGCCACTCGTCCTTGAGCTTCTGCGCCCGCGTGCGGCGCTCTTCCTCGGACAGCTCGGGGTCTTCCTCGAGGAACTGGATCTGCTTCTCGACATTGCCGCCGAGCACGATGTCGGTGCCGCGGCCGGCCATGTTGGTGGCGATGGTGATGACGCCCGGCCGCCCGGCCTGGGCCACGATCTCGGCCTCCTTGGCGTGCTGCTTGGCGTTGAGCACCTGGTGCGGCAGCTTGGCCTTCGTCAGCAGCGCCGAGATGAGCTCGGAGTTCTCGATCGACGTCGTGCCCACCAGCACCGGCTGGCCGCGCTCGTGGCAGTCGCGGATGTCCTGCGTGACGGCGTCGTATTTCTCCTTCGTCGTCTTGTAGATGAGGTCGTTGTCGTCCTTGCGGATGGTCGGCTTGTTGGGCGGAATGACCACCGTCTCCAGGCCATAGATTTCCTGGAATTCGTAGGCCTCGGTGTCGGCCGTGCCGGTCATGCCGGCGAGCTTGCCGTACATGCGGAAGAAGTTCTGGAACGTGACCGAGGCCAGGGTCTGGTTCTCGCTCTGGATCTGCACGCCTTCCTTGGCTTCGACCGCCTGGTGCAGGCCGTCGCTCCAGCGCCGGCCCGTCATCAGGCGGCCGGTGAACTCGTCGACGATGACGACCTCGCCGTTCTGCACCACGTAATGCTGGTCGCGGTTGTAGAGGTGGTTGGCCCGCAGCGCCGCGTAGACGTGGTGCATCAACGCGATGTTGGCCGGGTCGTACAGGCTGGCACCTTCGGCCAGCAGACCGGCTTCGCCCAGCAGCTGCTCGGCCCGCTCATGGCCCGACTCGGTAAGGAAAACCTGGTGCGTCTTCTCGTCGACCGTGAAGTCGCCCTTGTCGATGACGCCTTCGCCGGTGCGCAGGTCCTCCTCGCCGATCTGCTTCTTCAGCTTGGGCACGATGGCGTTGATGCGCACGTACATCTCGGTGTGGTCCTCGGCCTGGCCCGAGATGATCAGCGGCGTGCGCGCCTCGTCGATGAGGATCGAGTCGACCTCGTCGACGATGGCGTAGCTGAGGCCGCGGGCGACGCGGTCGCGCGTCTCCAGCACCATGTTGTCGCGCAGGTAGTCGAAGCCGAACTCGTTGTTGGTGCCGTAGGTGACGTCGGCGGCGTAGGCTGCCTGCTTCTCCTCGCGGCCCATGCCCGGCACGTTCACGCCCACGGTCAGGCCGAGGAAGGTGTAGAGGCGCCCCATCCACTCGGCATCGCGCCGCGCCAGGTAGTCGTTGACGGTGACCACGTGCACGCCCTGGCCCGCCAGCGCATTCAGGTAGACCGGCAGCGTGGCCATCAGCGTCTTGCCTTCGCCGGTGCGCATCTCGGCGATCTTGCCCTGGTGCAGGGTGATGCCGCCGATGAGCTGGACGTCGAAGTGGCGCATCTTCAGCGTGCGCTTGCCGGCCTCGCGCACGGCGGCGAAGGCCTCGGGCAGCAGGTCGTCGAGCGTGCTGCCGGCGGCCAGGCGCTGGCGGAAGGCGTCGGTCTGGGCGCGCAGCTCGGTGTCCGAAAGCTTCTCGAACCGCGACTCCAGCGCGTTGACCTGCTCCACGGTGCGCCGGTACTGCTTGAGCAGGCGCTCGTTCCGGCTGCCGAAAATCTGGGTCAGGATCTTGGGGAACATGCGGCGGGTGTCTCTGGGTTCGGATGCCGGCGCGCAGCGGACGGGCCGCCGCGGCACGCGGACTGGGGGCATCTGGGGTTGCGCCGGCGACTTGCAAGCCCGGGTCCGCGGGCCGGGCGGGGACGCCTGCTGCAGGCTCCCGGCGCGGCCCGTCAGGCCCTGACCGGCTTGACAAACGCAAAGCATTCGAGTTTATCACCCGCACCTTGCAGCACCGACCCGCCGCCGACCCCTGACGCAGGCGGCGGCCGCGCGCTGGCCTAGACTGCACCCATGGCCACACATTCCAGCCTCGGCTACCCGCTTTCGACGGCGCTCGGCCGCAGCGAACCGCTGACCGGGCTGCTGCAGCGGGTGCGCGAGTCGCGGGCGCGCTACGACGCCGTCGCGACCCTGCTGCCGCCTGGCCTGCGGGCCGGCACCCGGCCCGGGCCGCTGGACGAGACGGCCTGGGTGCTGCTGGTGGCCAACGCGTCGTCGGCCGCCAAGGTGCGGCAGCTGCTGCCGACGCTGGAAGAGGCGCTGGCTGCGCGCGGCTGGGCGGGGCCGCCGATCAGGATCAAGATCCTGACGCCGCCGTGAAGCAGCGGGCGGGCGGTGGTCTGGCCGCTAGGCCTGGGCCTGATTCGCCAGGCCGGCGCTGAAGGCCGCGAGTTCGGCCGCGATCTCGTCGGCCAGCCTGGACAGGCGCTGCCACTCCTGCACCACGCCGTCGTCCTCGACCCGGAATGCCTGGGCGTGGCGGATGCGCATGAATACCGGGTCCAGGCCGCGCAGGGCATGCCTGAGCTGATCGAAGCGCTCGGCGGCCGTGCCGGCGGGGTCGGTGCCGGAGTCCGCGCCGAAGGAACCTGCCGGCGCTTGTTCCGGGACTCGCGGCAGGCGGCGAAGCGCTTGCCCATCGGCGGGCACAAGCTGCCCCTGCGCCGAGGTCACGAACACCCGGACCGGGCTCGGTTGGCGCTCGGGCCCCTTGCGCCGCCGTCGTCTCGTGCCGGCTGCGGCCACGGCAGCGACCGCCACCGAAGCGGCATGGGCTGCCGCTTCCGCAGCCCCCGCTTCCTCAGCTCCCTCTACCGCCGCTGGAACGGCCACGCCCACCCGGAAGACACGTGAAGCGCGAACAGGGCTCTCGTCCGGCCACGGGGCTTCCGCAATGGCAGGGCCTGGAGCGGACCGGGCCCGTTTGCTGATCACCGTGATCCTGGGGCCATCGCCTGGCTGAACCGCTTGCGGGCGCGGCGCGAAGGCTGCCTCGGCAGCGAGCCGGGCCGCCACATTCACGGGCGAGGCCGCCTGCGGCTGCCGCCTGGGAAGGCCCTGCATGGTCCACTCATCTGCAGTCGCGCCGAATTCGGAACTGACAGTCGAAAAATCTGCGGCTCGATCAGTTTGCATAACGGCAGGAACAAGGGGCTGAATTACCACAGGCGCGCGCCTGAAGATCTACATTGCGTCATGGGTCCACCAACTGCAATTCCCACCTTGCCATGTATCGTCATCCTCGCTCGCAGCAAGGTTTCGTGATGCAAAGGCCGGGCAAATACAAGTCAATGGCGCTCGTTACCGGCGGCAACGAGGGCGGGAACAACGCGCTCGATCTCGCGCGTCAACATGCTGCGCAAATGCTCTAATTTTTCTGTTGAAGACAAGGTTGTCCAGGGGTCGGTCCCGTGCTTGTTTCGCGCCGCCGAAAGGGTCGTGGAGGCGGTAATGGCCACTTCGTCGAGCAGTTTCAATGACGCCAGATCGATGAGTGCCGCCTTGATGTAGACGTAGGGGGCTAGAAACCCGATGCCGTGCTCTCCGGTATCCGACCGCCGCATGTGCAGCACCGGGTCCACATAATAACCCAGCCCTTCCAGTTTGCCCGCGCCGGTGGTTCCGTGCAGTTCCCGCAATCGCGCTTCGGTTCGGTACTTCGTGAAAAGTATCAAGTGGGTGGCCCGGGACTCCTGCAAGGCGTCCGCCAATTCATCGGGAACGACCAGTTTCGACCCTTCGATCAGCTTGTCCTGCATCTCGTACAGGGATGCCGATCGGGCCCTGAGCAGGGCCACCGCCGCACCGGGTTCGGCCTTGCCGACGGCCGCCTCGGCTGCCAGGAGCGCGGCGGCGTCGAAATACGAATCGCCCAGCGACACCGACTCGCGCCGGTTCGCATCCAGGGTGGTCCCGGTCTGGGTCTGGTAGACGACGACATACATCTTGTCCCCCACCAGCGAGATCACGGCGTAGCGGCGCCGCGGCGCGTCGCCGTTGGCCTGCGCATGGAGCAGGGCCGGCGACAGCAGCAGCGGCGTGGCAAGCAGGCGTCGGCGTTTCATGTCGCGAATCTCTCCAAGGGTGGTGACCGGTCTGTCGCGCCGCTTCGTGAATCCGCCGCGCATGGGCTCCAAGGCGGCGCCGTTCCCGCCCATGCGGGCCTGCGGTCAGCGGCGCCGGGCCTGAACGTCGGGCCGCGTCCTCATTCGGTGCAGGCCGGGTCGGGTGCGGCCTTGCCCAGGCGCTCGGGCTCGGGATTCGCGCGGAAGCAGAAGGCCGCGTCCTCGGCCGTGTAGTCGGGCCCGCGGGCCTGCTGCAGGTCGCCTTCGCCCAGTTCCTGGAATGCAAAGGCAATCTGGCCATCGGCGCTGACAGTGCCGCGCAGATAGCCGTAGACATGGGTGCGGGCATCGCTGCCCGCGACCACGCCCTGCGGCAGGGGGTAGCGCACCGCCCCGGCCGTGCCGACGATCCAGCCCGGCAGCGGGTGGGCGCCATGCGCCGGGTCGTGCCACCAGGGCGTGTCGAAGACATGGGCAAGGAAGAAGTGCGAGTGGCTGGCCAGCACGTAGATGCGCTTCTTGGCCGCCTCGGCCTCGACCAGCTTGCGGTAGACACGCTCGCCGCTGGCGATGCCGGCGCCCGAGCTGCACATGCTGTGGTTGTCGCCCAGGCTGTGCGGCAGCGCCTCGTGCATGCCGACGACCAGCGTCCTGATGGCGGGGTCGCGCAGGTCGGCGGCCACCAGGGCGTCGAACCAGGCCAGCTGCGCCGGGTCGAAGCTGTCGTTGGCATTGTCCAGGTTGATGAAGTCCACGCCCCCTGCGACCCAGTGATAGTAGGTGCTGACACCCCGGGTCGCCACGGCGCCCAGCCGCGCCTGGTCGGCCTGCCGGTTGGCGCGGATCTCGGGGCGGTCGAGCAGGGTGGCGAAGACCGACCTGAACTCTTCGCGCGTCTTGGGTGCCACGGTCTCATGGTTGCCGATGCCCAGGAAGAAGGGCAGGTCGCCGAAGGGCTCGACCTGATGGGCCAGGAAGTCGGGCCACTCTAGGTCCTGGTATTCGCGCTTGCCGGGCGGCGCGGCGCGGAAGCGCGGCTCGCGCAGCAGGTCCTCGTCGGCGGCCGAGGTGCGGCGCAAGTCGCCCAGGTGCCAGTAGAAGCGGTCGCCGGCGCCGCGCGTGCTGCGTGCGATGGCGGGCATGACGAGGTTGCCGCAGTTGCGCGAATCGCCGGAGACGGCGAAAGTCCAGGCCGCCGGGGGGGCCGGCTCGGGCGGTCTCGTGGCACAGCCGGCGACGAGGAGGGTCAGCAGGGCGACGGCAAGGGTGCGGCGGTTCATCAGAGCTCCGGGAGTCGGCGACATTCTGCGCGCGCGCGACGGCTTGCCGTACAACCTGGCCTTCACCCGAGGAGCCTCATGTCCACGTCCTTCATCACGCGCCGGCAATTCGCTGGCGCCTGCGCCCTGCCGCTGGTGCTGCCGGCAGCGCGGTCGGCCGAGCTCGCTGGCGGCAAGCCGGTCACCCTGGTGGTCAGCTATGCCGCAGGCGGCGGCGCCGACGTCATGGCCAGGCTGATCTCGCCGCGCATGGCGGCCACGCTCGGCCAGTCGGTCATCGTCGACAACCGGCCTGGCGCCGGCGGCACCATCGCCGCGAGCTTCGTCGCCCGCGCGGCGCCGGACGGCGCGACCCTGCTGCTGGACGCTTCGTCATTCGCCGTCAACCCGGCCCTCTATGCCAAGCTGCCCTACGACCCTGACACGGCGTTCACGCCGCTGGCCGTGCTGGCGCAGTTTCCGAACGTGCTGGTGTGCACGCCGGGTTTCGAGGCCCGAAACGTCGCCGACGTGCTGCGCATCGCGCGCGCCAGGCCGGGCAGCCTGGCCTACGCGTCGTCGGGCAACGGCTCGGCGCAGCACCTGGCGGGCGCGCTCTTCGAACAGCTGGCCAAGGTGCAGATGACCCATGTGCCCTACCGCGGCGGCGGCCCGGCGATGAACGACGTCATGGGCGGCCAGGTGCCGCTTTTCTTCGCCAACGTGGCCTCCTCGCTGGGCCACATCCGGTCGGGGCGGCTGCGGCCGCTGGCGGTCACGTCGGCCCTGCGCTGTCGCTCGCTGCCCGAGGTGCCTACGATGGCCGAGGCCGGCGTCAAGGGGCACGAGGTGCTGGAATGGAACCCGGTTCTCGCGCCGGCTGGCGTGCCCGCGCCAGCGCGGGCGAAGTTGGTGGCCGCCCTGGGCAGCGCCATGAGCGACCCCGAGGTGCTGGGCCGCGTGCGCGAGCTCGGCGGCGACGTCTTCGCGGGCAACCCGGCGTCCTTCATCAAGGCGCAGCAGCAGCTGTGGGGGCGTGTGATCAGGGAAAAGGGCATCGCGCGTGAGTGAACCCGGCGCCGGCTGGGACTGCCACGTCCACGTCTTCGACGCCACAAGGCCGACGCGTGCCGGCCACTACCGGCCGGCGCACCGGCCGCTGGACGCGATCGAGGCCGAAGCCGCAGCGCAGGGCGTCGGCCACCTGGTCCTGGTTCAGCCCAGCGTCTACGGCACCGACCACAGCCTGCTGCTGCAGGCATTGCAGGCCAGCCCCGGTCGACACCGCGGTGTGGTCGTGCTGCCGGACGAGGTCGACGGGTCGGAACTCCAACGCCTGCACGACCTCGGCGTTCGCGGTGCGCGCCTGAACCTCGTCTCGCCTGTCGGCGAGTCGGCCCCGCTGGCACGCCGCTTCGAACACCTGGCACCGCTGCTGGCCCGGCGCGGGTGGCACCTGCAGTGGTATGTCCGGCCGGAGCAGCTGGCCGAGGTGGCCAGCCTGCATGCCGCGGGCGCGCCCACCTGCGTGCTCGACCACCTGGGAGGCATGCATGCCGGCATCGGCGACGATCACCCTGGCTGGCGGGCCCTGGCGCAGCTGGCGGATGCCGGTGCCTGGGTCAAGCTCTCGGGCTGGTACCGGCTGCGCGCCTGCGCGCCCTATCGGGAACTGCAGCCGGTGCTGCGGCAGGTGCTTGCGATGTTCCAGGGGCGCTGGCTTTGGGGTTCCGACTGGCCTCACACGGGCTTCGATGCGCCGGCACTGCCGGGCTACGCGTCCACCTTCGCGCCCGTCGTCGAAGCGCTCGGGCAGGCTGGCGCCCTGGCCGGGCGCGACACACCGGCCCCGATCTATCGGTAGCGCGAGGGCTGCGATCGCCGTGGCGGCCGGCGTCGGTTCGTCGTGCTTGCAGGTCGGTTCGACGAATCCCGGTCGCCAGCGCACGCCGGCGCGGGTGTAATGAAGCTTCCGCTTTCAAGATCGGGCTGCAGGCCATGGACACCACACTGACTTCCCGCTTCGCCTCGCCGCGCCGGCGCCTCCGTCGCGCCGTCTTCGGCCTGTCCGTCATCGGCATCGGCGCCCTGGCCCTGCTCGACAACCTGCAGGTCTTCGGCACCCCGCTGCTGCGGACCTTCTGGCCGCTGCTCTTCGTCTTCTGGGGCCTGGCGCGGCTGGCCTGGCCGCGCCACCCGGCCAGTCGCGTCTTCGGCGTCGTGCTGGTGCTGGTCGGCGGGCTGATGACGGCGCACAACCTGGGCCACGCCAGTTTCGACCTGCGGCAATGGTGGCCGGTGTTCATCATCCTGGCCGGCGTGGCCATCGCGCTGCGCGGCTTCTTCCCCAGCCCGCGCTGGGACCGGCGCCGCTTCGAGAGCTCGGCCATCGAACACAGCGACGAAGTCAATGTCGACGCCACCTTCGGCGGCATCAAGCTGCGCAACGACTCGCGCAGCTTCAAGGGCGGCAAGATCGCACTGACCTGCGGCGGCCTGGAGCTGGACCTGCGCGAGGCGGTGATGGACGGGCCCGAGGCCACGATCCACATCAACGCCAGCTTCAGTGGCATCGAACTGCGCGTGCCGCGCGACTGGCAGGTCTCGGTGCAGATGAGCGCCACCCTCGGCGCCGTCGAGGACAAGTCGATGGCGCCGCCCGCGGCCAGCCACCGCCTGGTGCTGCGCGGCGAGACGATCTTCGGCGGCGTCGAGATCAAGAACTGACACCTGCCGGTGCACCCGCTGTTCAAGCACCTGCGCGGCCTGGCGGCCTACCTGCTGGCCTGGCTGCTGGCGGCGGGCGCACTGGGCGCGGCATGGTGGCAGCAGGCCCCGGCGCACGGCGCCCGCGTCTTCGGCTTCCTGCTGCCGCTGGCCCTGCTCACGGGCGTGGCGGCCTTGTCGATGTACGCCGTCTGCCGCAGCTTTCCCTTTCGGCCGGCGCGCTGGTTGAGTACCCTGTCGCGCCGCGCCGCGGCCGCGGCGCTGCTGGCCGCGGCGGTCAGCGGCGCTGCCGCGCTGTGGAACGCCACCGGCACGCTGTGGGGCGACGGCGGGCTGGTCAGTCTCACCCCGGCGGGCTGGCTCGCCCTCGTCGGCATCGAGACGCTGGTGTTCGCCCTGTCGGCGCTGCTGCACGACGCGCTGCTGGGGCAGCAGGCGCTGCAGGCCGCCGCAGCCCACGAGGCACAGGCGCGGCTGCTCGCGCGCGAGATGGAAATCAAGGCGCTGCGCCAGCAGCTCGACCCGCACTTCCTCTTCAACGGCCTGAACGCCATCAGCGCGCTCATCCAGCTCGACCCGGCCGCCGCGCGGGCCATGACCATCGACCTGGCGCAGTTCTTCCGCCAGACCCTGAGCCTGGGCGAGCGCGAGCGCATCCGGCTCGATGACGAGCTGGCGCTGGTGCAGCACTACCTGGCCATCGAGCAGCGCCGGCTGGGCGCCAAGCTGCGCCTGGCCATCGATGTCGACCCCGCCTGCCGCCTGGCCTGGCTGCCGCCGCTGGTGCTGCAGCCGCTGGTGGAAAACGCCGTCAAGCACGGCATCCGGCTGCTCGACCAGGGCGGGCTGATCGAGCTCGACGCCCGCCGCGACGGCGCCCGCCTGGCCCTGCGTGTCAGCAACCCGGTGGCGGCCGGGGCGCCCCGCGACGCCAGCGGGATCGGGCAGGGCCTGCGCCACCTGCAGGCACGCCTGCAGACCCAGTTCGATGAACCGGCACGCGTCGACGTCGAAAGCACCCCCGACCGGTTCACCGTGCAGATCTCGCTGCCGTGGCAGACATGACCCTGCGTGCCCTGATCGCCGACGACGAACCCCTGGCGCGGGCGCTGGTGCGCGAATACCTGGCCGCCCACGCCGACGTCGAGGTGGTGGCCGAGGCCGAGCACGGGCTGGAAGCCGCGCGCTGCATCCAGGACCTCGCCCCCGACCTCGTCTTCCTCGACATCCAGATGCCCAGGCTCACGGGCCTGGAGGTGCTGCAGCTCACCGGCCTGCGGCGCGGCGTGATCTTCACCACCGCCCACGACCAGCACGCGCTGGCCGCCTTCGACCTGCACGCGGTGGACTACCTGCTCAAGCCCTTCAGCCAGCAACGATTCGACGCCGCGATGCTGCGGGCCGGCCAGCTGCTGGCGCAGGGCGGGGATGCAGACGCGGTCGGGCGCCTGGTGGCGGCGCAGGCCCTCACCCGCGTGCTCATCCGCGAAGGCAGCGAACTGCGCGTGCTGGCGCTGCACGAGGTCGACTACATCGAGGCCCAGGCCGACTACGTCGCCTTCCACCACGCCGGCCGCGACCACCTGAAGGCGCAGCGCATCTCGGAGCTGCAAGACCAGCTCGACCCGCGCCAGTTC